>CAMOUF010000060.1 GCA_946626395.1 uncultured Clostridia bacterium | reverse complement strand
GTGGCCGCCGACGGGGAAGAGGGCGTGCGCAATTTCATTATTGACGTGGCCCGGAAGGCGGGGCCCAATCCCTGCCCGCCCATGATTTTAGGCGTGGGCATCGGCGGCACCCTGGAGGAGGCCGCTTTGATGGCCAAGCGCATGACCGCCCGTCCCCTGGGCACCCATCATCCCGACCCCCGCTACGCCAAGCTGGAAAAGGACTGCCTAACTGCCATCAACCGCCTGGGCATCGGCCCCGCGGGCATTGGCGGCACCACCACCGCCCTGGCTGTGAACATTGACTGTATGCCCACCCACATCGCCGGGCTGCCGGTGGCGGTGAACGTATGCTGCCATGCCGCCCGCCACGCCGAGGGCGAGGTGTGATGAAAGAGAAGCCTGCCGCTTCTCCCTGCTGCTGAATGACGGAGGTAATTATGAGCGAATATCATCTGTCCCTGCCTTTATCGCCGGAGGCGGTTAAGTCCCTGCGGGCGGGGGATACGGTGTATCTCACCGGCCCGATGCTCACCGGCCGGGACGCGGCCCACAAGCGGCTGATCCAATTATTGGACGAAGGAAAACCCCTGCCTGTGGACGTTCGGGGCCAGGCGATTTATTATGTGGGCCCCGCGCCCGCGTCGCCGGGCCACGCGGTGGGCTCCGCCGGCCCCACCACCAGCTATCGCATGGACGCCTATGCCCCCCGGCTCATGGCCCTGGGGCTGAACTGCATGATCGGCAAGGGCCGAAGGTCTGAGGAAGTGCGCAAGGCCATGCGGGAATACGGCGCGGTTTATCTGGGCGCGGTGGGCGGCGCGGCGGCGCTGATCGCCCGCAGCATCAAAAGCATGGAGGTGCTGGCCTATCCCGATTTGGGCACCGAGGCCATCCACCGCTTTCAGGTGGAGGAGTTCCCCGCCATCGTGCTGATGGACGCCCATGGGGGCAACCTGTACGAATCCGGCCCAGCACAGTACAGGGAAATATAAGTTAGGAGTTAGGAGTGAGGAGTTGAAAACAGTTTACAGATGGATATCTGTACTCTGCCCTCTGAGCTCTGAGCTCCTTAACATCTGGCGCGAAGCGCCAACTATTAACTCCTCACTCCTCACTCCTAACTGTTATGCAGTGCTGTACAAAACAGAAATGTTATGATATAATCAAAAATGTGTTACACAAGTTTTACGAACGCAGGAGGGACACATGAAGCGAAGGGCTGGAAACCGGCTGGTGGGGCTGCTGATGGCGGCTGTGCTTTGCGTGTCTTTGCTGCCGCTGTGGACGCCTGGGGCGCTGGCGGACGACTATGATCCCCTGTATCCGGAAAACCTGGCGGAGGGCCATTTGACCGCCACGGCAGCCATCCTGATCGAGCAGGATTCCGGCCGGGTGATTTTTGAAAAGAACGCGGACGAGCGGATGTATCCCGCTTCCACCACCAAGATCCTGACGGTGTGGCTGGCGCTGATGAAGGCCCACGACCTGCCTATCGAGCAGGACGCCGGTTCCATCACCGCCGCGGACGTGTATTCCGCTCAGCTCTCTACCAAATTTCCCGTGTCGGCCAACGCCACCAACCTGGCTCCGGACGAATCCTCCGCCAAGTTCGCCATTGGGGAGGAGGTGCGGCTCATCGACCTGTGCAACGCTGCCATCCTGGTTTCGGGCAACGACGCCGCCACCGCCATTGCGGAAGGGCTCAGCGGGTCCGTGGAAGCCTATGCTGAGGAAATGAACAAGGCGGCCAGCGCCCTGGGCTGCACCGGCACTCACTTTGTCAACGCCAATGGCCTTCACGACGAGAACCACTTCACCACCGCCCGGGACATGGCCATCATGACCCAGGTGGCTATGGAAAACGAGGAGTTCAGGCAGATCGTGCGCCGCACGGAATATGGCCTGCCCCGGGATAATATATACCGGGCCCGCACCATCAAGAACGGCAATAACTTCGTGGCCCGGGCGGACGACGAGCGCAAGGCCGACCGCTATTATGAATATTCCACCGGCGTGAAAACCGGCACCACCGCCGCGGCGGGCAATTGCCTGGTGGCTTCCGCCAGCCGGGACGGGATCAGCCTGATTGGCGTGGTGTTCGGCGCCACCTCCGACGCGGCCCGCTATGCCGACGCGAAAAAGCTGATGGAATACGGCTTTGCCCAGTTCATAAGCCAGACCATTGAAGATATTTATCTCGCGAATCCCCGGATCATCGATATCCGCAGCTTTGATAAGGACGACCCCGAGGTGGGGCGGCTCAAGCTGAACATCCGCAAAATTTCCACCGACGCTTCCGATTTGATCGTGGGCACCCGGGAAGAAATAGAAAACTGGAAGCAGAACTTTTTTAACCTGACCGTGACCGAGTTTACCCGGGAATTGACCGCTCCCATTACGGCGGGGGAAGTGATGGGCACGCTGACCTATTACGGCGGCGATGTGCCCCTGGTGTATGAGCTCACCGCTTCCCGCTCCATTGCCGCCCGGCAAAGCCTGGCCCCCTCTGTGGACGAAATCATCGCCCAGGCGGAAAACGATCCCAACCCCTTCCCCCGGATCACCCTGGAAATCGTGGTGCTGTATATGATCCTGCCTGCGCTGGGCCTTTTCCTGGCGTTCAGGCTGCTGCGCTCCTTCCTGCGGTTGTTCCATCATCAGAAAAAAACGAAAGCCTTCAAGCCCAACAGCCGGTATTACCGCTGAGAGATAATCCTCATTTCATATCACCCCCGGATCAAGCGGGTTGCTTTGTCCGGGTTTTTTTGTATGAAAAAAGTTTCATAAATAAACTTTTACCCCTTGACAATGTTTAATTTATAAACTATAATGTTTCTAAATCAAACTTATGGAGGAATGGAACCATGAAAGGAAAGCTCAACGACCGGGACGCCCAATGCCCTTTTTTCAGCGCCCACACCCGGGACAGCGTATTTTGCGAAAGCATGATCCCGGACAGCCATGTGAAGCTGCATTTTGACAGCGTGCAGAAAAAGAAGCTGCATTACGAGGTGTTCTGCTGCTGCCGGTACAAGAATTGCGAGCTGTATGAAGCCATCATGAAAACCTATCAGGAGGACGAAGAGAGGGGCGGGGAATAAGGAAGGGGCCCTTGCCGCGGGGAACGATATGGCAAAATGGCGGCGGAGGTGAAGTACAATTGTGCATCGACGCAAAGAAACAAAAGATCAAAGCGCGCTATGTGGCGGGGGAAGCGACCCTGCTGGAGATTTCCCGGGACAGCGGCGTTTCCATGGACGCGCTGAAAGCGTGGCGGGATCAGGAGGGATGGGGCAGGGAGCGGAAAAAGAACCGGGCCCGGCGGCGGTCCGCTCTCTCTGCCAGCGGAAACGCGGAAAAGCTCCGGCGGCTGCTGGAGGCGTCGGACAAGCTGGAGGAAGCGCTGCTGGACGCCGTGAACACCTTTTCCCAATGCCTGCGGGGGGAGGACATTGAAAAGCTCACCAGCCAGAAAACCTGGGCGGACAACCTGAGCCACATCGCCGCGGCCATCGGCAAGCAAGCGGAAACCCGCATGACCCTGTCCGGCATCATGAGCCGGGACGAGGAGGAAAAGCTGGAATTGATGCGCCGCAAGCAGGCCCTGGAGGAACAGAAGGAAATGCAGGCCGCCTCCGGCTTTTCCATCGTCATGGACCGGGAAACGGAAGAATTGTCTGAATAAAAAAGGGAATGGACAAGGAAGATGATGGGGAATATCTCGTGTGACAATCAAGGCAAGGCGTACCGCGCTTTGTCCATGCCCCGGCCCAATCCCCGGCAGCGGCTGTTTTTCCAGGCGAAGCAGAAATATGTGATCTTCGGCGGGGCCCGGGGCGGGGGCAAAAGCTGGGCGGTGCGGTGGAAGGCGGCGCTGCTGTGCTTCAGGTATCCCGGCATCCGGGTGCTGATCATGCGCCGCAGCTATCCTGAGCTGCTGGCCAATCATATCCATCCGTTAAAGCAATTGCTCCACGGACTTGCGGATTACAACGGCACCGAGCATGAATTCCGCTTTCCCAACGGCAGCACCATCAAATTCATGTACTGCGCCTGCGACGATGATCTGCTGAATATTCAGGGCCATGAATACGATGTGATCGCCATTGACGAAGCCACCCAGATGAGCGAATACCAGATCAAAACCATCGCCGTGTGCGTGCGGGGGGCCAACAGCTTTCCCAAGCGGCTGTACATGACCTGCAACCCTGGGGGCAAGGGCCATCAGTATATCAAACGCCTCAAGGACCGCCGGTTCAAGGAAGGGGAAGACCCGGAGGATTATCTCTTCATTCAGTCCCTGGTGACGGATAATGCGGTGCTGCTCAGACAGCAGCCGGATTATGTGGCCCAGCTCAAGGCCCTGCCGCCCAAGATGCGGGACGCCTGGCTGTATGGCAATTGGGACGTGTACGAGGGCCAGTTCTTTGAAGAATTTACCGACGACCCCAGCCATTACGCGGACAAGCGTTTCACCCATGTGATCCCGCCCTTTGAGCCGCCCCGGGGCTGGAAAATTTACCGCTCCTTTGACTGGGGCTATGCCCGGCCCTTTTCCTGCGCCTGGTGGGCCGTGGATTACGATGGGGTGATTTACCGCATTCTGGAATTGTACGGCTGCCGGAAGGACCGGGACGGCCAGGATATTCCCAACGAGGGCGTCAAATGGATCGACGATAAGATCTTTTCGGAAATCGCCCGGATGGAGCGGGAGCATCCCTGGCTGGCGGGAAAAAGCATTCAGGGGGTGGCCGACCCCAGCATTTGGGCCGGGGCGGAAAACGGCGTCAGCCGCTACGATGTGGCGGTCAGGCACCGGGTCTATTTTGAAAAGGGAAACAACGACCGCATCCCCGGCTGGATGCAGTGCCACTATCGGCTGGCCTTTGATGAAAACGGCTATCCCATGATGTATGTGTTCAATACCTGCGCCGCTTTCCTGCGCACCATTCCCCTGCTCAGCTATGACCAGCACGCGCCGGAGGATCTGGACAGCAGTCAGGAGGACCACGCGGCGGACGAATGGCGTTATTTCTGCATGACCGACCCCATCCAGCCCCGGATGGCGGCGGCGGAAACAAAACCGGGCTTTGACCCATTGAACCAATTTGCCCGAAGGAGGAAATGAAAATGGCGAATGAGCAGCAAAGCTTTCTCAAGGAGCCGGAAGCAAAAAAACAAAAAATGACCAGAGAGAGGATCTTGAAGGCCCAGCAGCTTTTGAAGCGCTACAAGGCGGGAAAGGCCCGGCTGGAGAGCCGCCTGGTGGCGGATGAAAAATGGTGGAAGGGCCATGCCTGGGACACCATGCCGGAGCAGGGCAATCCCGCCTTGCCCAAGCGCGGCACCAAATGGCTGGTGAACGTGATCATGGGCAAGCATTCCGATATGATGGACGCTTACCCGGAGCCCGTGATTCTGCCCCGGGAGGAGGGAGATCAGCAGCAGGCTGTGCTGCTCACCAGCATCCTGCCGGTGGTGCTGGAGCAGAACCGGTTCGAGGAGGTATACAGCCAGCAGGCCTGGGAAAAGAACAAGCATGGCACCGGTGCCTACGCCGTGTACTGGGACAGTGAAAAATGGAACGGCCTGGGAGACGTGACTGTGTGCGGGGTGGAAATGACCAACCTGTTCTGGGAGCCGGGTGTGGAGGATATTCAGAAGAGCCGGCATGTATTCCTGGTGTCCGTTCAGGACAGGGAGGCGCTGGAGCGCCGGTATCCACAGCTTAAAAACGCCAACCTGCAATCGGATTTTTCCCTGCCCCAGTACCGCACCGAGGCGGGCGTCAGCCGGGGGGACAAGGCGCTGGTGGTGGATTGGTATTACCACACCTATGAGGACGGGAAAAAGCTGCTGCAATACTGCAAATTCGTGGGCGACCAAAGCCTCTATGCCTCCGAGGACGACCCGGCGCTGGCAGGCCGGGGCTGGTATGACGACGGGGAATATCCCTTTGTGCTGGACGTGCTGTTTCCCCAAAAGGAAAGCCCCGCGGGCTGGGGCTATATTGATCTGGGCCGGGATACTCAGGAGGAAATCGATTTGCTCAACGAGGCTATCAGCGTCAACGCCCGGGCCGGGGCCATTCCCCGCTATTTCCGGCGGCGGGATTCGGCCATCAACCTGGATCAGTTTCTGGACTTTACCAACCCCATCATCGAGGTGGAGGGGGGACTGAGCGAAACCGATATGGTGCCGGTGCAGCACTATCCCCTGGACAATGTGTATGTGCAGTATTTGAATGGCAAGATCGAGGAGCTCAAGCAGCCCTGCGGCAATCATGACGTCAGCAACGGCATCCCCTCCGGCGTTACAGCCGCCAGCGGCATCGCGGCCCAGATGGAGGCGGCGGGCCGCACCAGCCGGGACGGCAACCGGGGCACCTATCGGGCGTACAGCAAAATCCTGGAAAAGGTGATCGAGCGCATCCGGCAGTTTTACGATGTGCCCCGCACCTTCCGCATCGCCGGGGAAACCGCGGCCTATGAATTTGTTCAGTTCGACAATTCCGGCCTGGCATTGCAGCCCAATCCGCCCCTGGCCGGGCTGGATATGGGATGGCGCAAGCCGGTGTTCGATATTCAGGTGGCGGCCCAAAAGCAGAACGCGTACAGCAAAATGGCTCAGAACGAATTGGCGCTGCAGCTGCTGGGCGCGGGGGTGTTCAATCCTGAGCTCAGCGAGCAGAGCGCCATGCTTTTGTCTATGATGGATTTTAACCGGAAAGACGAGCTGCTTCGCTCCGTGCAGCAGGTGGGCCTGGCCCGGCAGATGCTGGCCATGTGGCAGCAGATGGCCCTGGAGCTGGCCCAGCATTACGAGCCCGACACCGCCGAGCGCATGGCCATGGCGGTGATGGCCGCCGCCGGGCAGGCCGTGGCCCCGCCCCCCACCGGACAAGCCCCGGATTTGGAAAACGTCACCGATCCCGGCAACACCCGGCCCATGCAGCGCGCCCGGGAATACGCCCGGGACGTGAGCCAGCCGGAATAAAAACAAGCAAAAAAGAAACCGTCCTGGGGCTCAAGCATGCCGCAGGACGGTTTTTCCGTTTCTTCCCTGTCCGTGCCTTCGGTTGTTCTAAGTTCCAAGTTCTAAGACTGAGTTTGGCTGTAATCAATGTTGTTTACAATAAATGAAAAGAGTGATCATCTTTGAATCGAAATGGTATCCCTCCTCCCTCCGTTCTGTTTTCACTGCTTTTCGCATATGCTGGGGCGGAGGTGAAGAACCCATGAAGCTGACGGAAATCGTGCCGCCGGAGGTAAAAAGCGGCGCGCCCCGGGTGATCGTGACCGGGCGGGAAGAAGTGGTCATCGAGGGGCACCGGGGGCTGTTTTCCTATGAAACCAAATGCATCCGGGTCAAATGGAAGGCCGGGCTGGTGACGGTTTCCGGACAGGACCTGATCATTGATAAAATGGGCGTGCAGGATCTGCTGATCCACGGCACCGTGGAGGACGTGGCCATGAGCGGAGAAGATTTCCGATAAAAAGGAAACAGGGAAACGATCCAGCCGATACTTGATGAACGCTTTAAATCAGTTAGGAGTGAGGAGTTAGGAGTGAGGAGTTAATAGTTTGCGCTTCGCGCAATAACAATTTTCAACTCCTAACTCCTCATTCCTCACTCCTCACTTGGTGATTTAAAGTGTTTTTTAAATGATTGAAT
>CAMOUF010000059.1 GCA_946626395.1 uncultured Clostridia bacterium | reverse complement strand
GCGGCCCGGGCGGACATGCTCTTGTCCGTTCGCTCCATGATCACCCAGGGAATGCAGGGAACGGTTCCCCAGGTGATCGCCGGTCAGAGCCTTCTGGGCGGGGTGATGAGCCTGCTGCTGCCCCTGCGTTTTGGCTTTCTGGCCCAGGAAAAGCGCCAGTTTTTGCAGGAGGGCGACAGCCCGGACGGCCCCCAGGCGGTGGACTTTTCCATGCTGGATATGCCGCCCTTCCATCTGTGGCATCTGCCCCGGGGCAAGGGCTGGCAGGTGGGCGCGGCCATGGCATTGGGCTACATCCTGCAGCTGACCCGGACCCCCGCCGGGCGCATCGCGGGCATCCTGCTGTATACGGCGGCGTCCGATCTGTTTTTGATTCAGGGCGCGGCCACGTTGAATTTTATCCAGAAGCGGCGGGGCACCCGCCGGGTCTGGCGGGTGGTCGTGCCGGTGCTATTGTCGGCCACCCCCGTTCTGATGCTGATTGGCATCTTTGATCAAATGAATAATGCCCGGGGACTGCGCAAGCCCCCGGAACCAAAGGAGGATTTTTAACATGAAGGTGATTTTGCTGGTTGACGTAAAGGGCGTAGGCAAAAAGCAGGAGATCGTGAACGTCAGCGACGGCTATGCCCGCAACTTCCTGTCCCCCCGCCGCATGGCCATGGACGCCACCCCCGGCGCGGCCAAGGAGCTGGAAAAGAAGCAGGCCGCCGAGCGCGCCCGGGAAACCGAGCGGCGCATGGAAGCCGAAAAGAAGGCCGCTTCCCTGCGGGGCAAGGTGGTGGTGGTGAAGGCCAAGTGCGGCAGTCAGGGCCGCCTGTACGGCTCCATCACCGGCGCGGAAATCGCCCAGGCCCTCAAGGAGCAGCACGGCGTGGACGTGGACAAGAAAAAGATCGACCTGGCTGAAACCATCCGCACCGTGGGAGAGACCGATATTGTGGTGAAGCTGTATCCTGAAATTTCCGCCAAGATGACCGTGCGCGTCACCGGAGGGGAAGCGTAAATGGATTCTCCCGCAGCCTTTTCCCCCATTCCGCCCCACAGCACCGAAGCCGAGCGCTCGGTGCTGGGGGCCATGCTGCAAAGCAGCGCGGCCGTGTCCTCCGCCGTGGAAATGCTGGTGAAGGACGATTTTTACGTGCCCGCCCATAAGGAGATTTTCGACGCGGCCAAGGCGGTGTCCGACCGGCATTCCGCCGTGGACCTGGTGACCGTGAACGCGGAGCTGGGCAGCCGGGGAACGCTGGACGGCATTGGGGGCATCGCCTATCTGGTGGAATTGACCCAGTTCGTGCCCACCGCCGTGAACGTGAAGGACTACATCCACATCGTGTCGGAAAAGTCCACCCTGCGCAGGCTCATTGCTGCCTCCCAGGAAATTTCCCAGGCCAGCTACGCCCAGGAGCAGGAACTGCCCCAGGTGCTGGCCCTGGCGGAAAAGAAGATTTTCGACATCGTGATGCGCCGGGACGGCGGCGAGGAACTGCAGCACATCCGGGAGGTGCTGGACCGCACCTACGAGCAGATGGAGCAATTGGCCCGGCTGCATGGAGGCGTGTCCGGCGTGCCCACGGGCTTTTACGCCCTGGACAACCTGCTCACCGGCTTGCACGGGGGCGAATTGGTGCTGGTGGGCGCCCGGCCCTCCATGGGCAAAACCTCTTTCGCCATCAACATCGCCACCCATGCCGTGCGCAAGGGCTTCAAGGTGGCGGTGTTTTCCCTGGAAATGCCCCGGGAGCAGATCGCCATGCGCGTGCTGTGCGGCGACGCCCGGGTGAACATGCAGCTGGTGCGCAAGGGCCTGCTCAAGGATGAGGACTGGATGAAGCTGGCCCGCGTCCTGGCCCCCCTGGCCGCCTCCGATATGTACATCGACGACACCTCCGGCCTGACCCCGGGCCAGCTCCGCTCCCGCTGCCGAAGGCTGATGATGGACCACGGGCTGGACATGATCGTGGTGGACTATCTTCAGCTCATGGGCTCCGATGAAAAAGCGGAAAGCAGGCAGGTGGAGGTCAGCAATATTTCCCGCAGCCTCAAGGCCATCGCCCAGGAATTGAAGGTGCCCCTGGTGGCCTGCGCCCAGCTGTCCCGCGCCAACGAAAAGCGCGGCGGCAGCGGCATCCGTCCCATGCTCAGCGACCTGCGTGATTCCGGCTCCATCGAGCAGGATGCCGACGTGGTCATGTTCCTTCACCGGGAGGCCTACTATAAGCGCGACGAACAGACCCCGGACAATATCGCCGAGGTCATCGTGGCCAAGCAAAGAAACGGCCCCTTGGGCACGGTCAAGCTGGCCTGGCTGGGAGAGTTTACTTTGTTCGATAATTTGGCGAATGAAATGTAAATAAAGATTACAGCGTGCAGAGTTCAGTGTGCAGATAGTATACTCTGCTATTATACAGTAAAAATGAAAGAAGCTGTGCTTTCAATGAACAGGCAAGAGAAAGGACAGCTTCTTTTGTCATTCTGACGGCCGCGAAGCGGTCAGGAAGAATCTCCTTCCCGGTTCGTATACCGGCTTGCTTCCTGGAAAACGACGCGAGAGATTCTTCCGGCTCTTTGAGCCGTCAGAATGACAGCGAAAGCTGTCATTTCTCTTGTTTGTCAACTGTATACAGTTCCTTTTCATTTTTTCGTTTACTCGGATGACATTTTTTACTCAAGTATTTTCACTGCTACGTTTGCAGTATATGCATGACAAAGAATACTGACAAGCTCAAAAAGTAAATCTTTTCCATCTGCTGTGGTATAAAGATTCGCGCACGAGGTTACTATGGGGCTGATATGACCCTTCCACGGTGGTTCCATAGACAAATGATTCAAATCATAAACCGCATTATCAGGAGAAATAGAGGCAAGCCGATCACGAAGGAGATTGATTTGTCTTGCAGTTTTTTGTGCATTTTGAGGATCACATTTTCCTGTTCTTAAAAAGTTAATCGCATCAGGAAATAAATCATGGTATTCTTTCAGTCGTACAGCTACTGTAGAATAAAGAGAATGCCAAATTGTATAACTGCCGATATCCACATATCTGTTATTGTCAGATGAACAAATTGTCATTTTTTATACCCCCACAAAATCAATTGGAATTTGGGGATAAATATCATCCAGCAGTTTAGTTATATGAGAAGCGACTCGTTCGACGATATCCATTGAATATCCACGATCAGTTACATCAAGAACAATTCTCTGCGTTGAACCTTTAGGAAGATTCATAACACGATCTCTCACTTCTCTCTGTAACTCCCTGTATAGCGTACTCAAACACCCTTTTTCTTCAAGATTATAATACTTTACTTCTATGGCCTCGATATGATCACCAACATTTAATACACAATCAGGGCGTGTTGCTCCCGGTGTTCCAAAATCAACCTGTTTTCCATTTAGATAAGATAACTGCTCATATCCTCCATTTTCGTTCAAGCAACGAAGTTCAGCTTGCCTCCATTTTGGAACATCGTCAGGGATTTGAATAGTACCTTTTTCATAATAGGTTGAACCCGCAAGGTTCTTTGTAAGATTGTGAATTGTTCTCAGTTTCTGTAATCCGCCAGCGATAGATCCAGCAATAGCACCCCACTTGAACGATTCACTACCTGTGAGTGCGGCGGATTTCAGTGCTTCTTGTATATCACCCGTTTCATAGCCCTTAATTATTCCGGCGGCAGTTCCTCCTAAAACTGCTCCTGATAAAGCAGCAGTTGCTCCTGTTTTTGCTGCTGCTGCAAATACAATACTCGTTGTCGCTAAACCCATTCCAAGGGTAACGGTAGACACCGTTACACAAACAAGGATGACTCCGGTACCTATGGCCACATTTCTGATAATTCGTTCATATGTATCGTCATAATCCGAGAAAGGTTTCACAACGGTAGTTCCAGTGTCTCCCAGAGCAAAGACAAAACCTGTGTTTTTAAACTCTTCCTCTAATTCCGCAAGCGTATATCCGAAAAAAATATTTGCTTGAGAATTAAAAGCCAGTTCATCTAAATATTCCTGCGATACATAAACAGCTTTAACATTTTCAATAATATAATCTTCACTATCCAAATTAAAGGAAAGCTGACTATATACCTGGTCTTCCGTATATTGAAGCAGTGCAGGATCATTCATCCCCTTAAAGTTAGGAACATCTGATTCCGCTGATTCAGCCAGGCAGGCGGTGCAGAGCAGAGAAAACGCAAGAAGCAAGGACAACAGTTTTTTCAGCATGTTCACTCCTCCTTTACTTCAACCGATCCATGGAAAAACCATTGGAAATATATTCCTGCAATAGTTCCTCCGTCCCAACGAAGATCGTCTTGACGGTGGATTCCCCCGTATACCGGTTGCGGACGGAAATTGTATAAATTCCTTCCGCTGTGTACTGGTCGCCGTCTTTTGCCGGACGGTTGAAGCGTTCGTCCTCGGTCATTCCGCTGGGCCCTTCCACGATCACGGAGCGGCGCACGTCAATGTCCAGATAGCGGGAACGGGCAAGATCAAGATAAAAACCGTTTTCTGTAACCGCTGTATTCTGGAGTTCTGCCCGTGTTACCGCATCAAAAGGATACACCATGCAATTTCCGTTTCGGATGGAAAACTGGAACAGGATTTGATAATTGTCGTATTTATTCAGGATGTGGGTCAGGTCATTATCATGTATTTCATAATCCAGCGCTACTTCATAATCCCCTTCCTCATGCAGAATAACCTTAGTATCTGCTCCGGTGGTACCCTTGGCCAGCAGATAATCCGTGTAAAGAACGGGATCGCCCTTAGCGTTGCGGTAATCCGTATGACGGATGATCAGGGTGCCACGGCCAAAGTTGGTTTTCTTTACGCCAAAGGACTGGTTATAGCCATTCTGATCTTCCCCAATGACCAAATTCGTGTTGCCGTTCAGGGCGTTGATGTCCTGTTCCAGATCGAACCACAGCGTAACGGAATCGCCTAAAGTTTTGATAAATATAGGATTGCTGGTTGTGTTGTCGGTCACGCGGGTAAATCCGCTGAGGAAGAAGCGGCCCAATCGCCAGCCAAAATGCTTGTCATTCCCCTGAATGGGGTTTGCATTCGAGTATCCGTTATCCACACCGGTATTCACGGGGTCTGTGGAAAAATAGAACATGGAAATGCCCTGTTTGTCAAAGCAGGCCTTTAGCCGCGCCATGCTGTCCTGGTACTGGCCTGCTTCTGTGAAGAGTTTCACCGCTGTGGCGTAGTCTCCCGCTTCCTGATATGAAACCGCTTTTTCGTATCTTGCCGCCCGGCACTGCTCATAGCTGTCTCGATATCCATTCAGCTTTTCATACAGCGTGATCGCTGTGTCATAGTCTTTTTCCGCGAACGCCGCTGTCGCTTGACGATAGTAGCATAAATTCGCCCAGGACGCGCTGTTGTTATACGTGCCCAGCGACTCAAAAATAGCCCCTGCTTCTGCGTACTTTTCGGCCTCCATTAATTTTGAAGCAGCGGTAAAGCGGGTATATGGGAATTCGCCGTCCTCCAAAGTCAGGTCAATCCAAATCGCGGGCCGGATACCCTGCTTCATCTCAACGCCTTTTGTATCCACGTTTCCGTACACATTCACGAAAGCGGCTTCTCCAGAAGCCTTTCCCGGGGACCGCAGCCACCAGTCGGTTTCTCCGATTCCCAGGCTGGTGATTCCCGCGAAGCGTGCGCCACGGGAGCGGGCATATTCCGTTCCGGTCAGCTTGCGTTCATTCTGCTCCGGAAAATAACGCATGACTTCCCGATAGCTGAGCAAAAACACATGATCCGTCGAGTTGCTCCCCATGGCTGGATTCCATTCGGGGTTTCCTTCCTCCGAGAGATTGGAAGTATCGGTTTTCACGATTGCCTCTTTTTCTTCTTTCGTAAAAGCATTGTTCCAGAATTCACCGTTCAGCCATTCCCGTATCCCGCTGGACAGCCACACAATATCTTTTTTGCTTTCATGAAATGATACACAATCCAGCGCCTGTTTGCTGATGAGCAGGGCTTTTTGATCTTTCACCTCAAGCACGATCCATTCGATAGGTTCGTTTCCGTTTACAGCTACATTGTCGCGTTCATATTGTCCAAACGTAATAACTGTACCGGTTTGCAGTGCCGGAGCAGCAGTTTGAGCATGTGCGCATGAAAGTGCCAGCAACAGCGCCCAGATCAGTATCCCCGCTGTGATTAACATTCGTTTCATCGTTTGACCCCCTATCGTTAAGACGTTTATATAGATAATGAAAAAATTTGTATTTTGGGCATCGTCAATATGACGTCTTTCTGAATTATATCATTTTATAAGCATAGGAGCAATATCGTTTTTTTCAATCCAGGCAAAAGCAAGGGAACCTCCTCGGCTTAGAGCGGAAGGGGTTCCCTGGTTTTTAATTTATGCTTCGCTTATTTTCCGATCACCGGGGTCCAGAAAGCCTGGTTGTAAATATCGGTGAAGCGGTAGGTGACCAGCATTTTGCTGGCGTCGGGCAGGATCACGTTGCCCACCTGCACTTCGCCCTGAACGGTGATGGGGTTGCCGAAATGATAACTGTCGATATAGTTCTGGTCATAGTCGTACAGGTCGGCCAGGAACACCAGCGTGTCGCCGTCCTGGAGGGCCTCCATGGCCTTGGCCACCATTTCGGTTTCATCCTCGCTGTACACGGCGCGGGCGCCGGCCAGGTAGCCTTCGCCGGTTTCGCCGTCAAACACGATCAGCAGGTCCACGCGATTGCCGTTGAGCAGGGCGGGCACCCGGCCGGTATAGAGCACCTTGTCGTCCAGCACCTGGACGCTCTCCCGGTAATAGGGCACGGGCTGGCCGTTCAACGCCACCCAGGTGCCGTCCATATCGGCCACCATGCGGCAGGATTCATCAAAGGTGAACAGGTTATCCATGCCCAGGTCCACATAGCCCGCCCCGTTGTCGTAGAACACGTTCTGGTCCACGCCGGTCACCAGTGCCCACTGCTCCGGCTTCATATCCAGCACATAATTGCCGCTGCCGTCAGGCTGGAACACCAGCTGGCTCTGATCCAGATAATTGCTGGTCAGGTAAACGGTCAGGCTCTGGTCGTCCATGGCCCGGCCGGAGAGGAAGGAGGCGTTGCCGCTGTCCAGCCCGGCCACCCGGCCGAAGCTGCCCCCCAGGAAGGAGGAAAGCAGCTCGCCCACCAGGTCGGAAGAGGAGGAAGAGGAGGAAGAAGAGGAAGAAGAGGAAGAATAGCCGGAATCCCCGCCCAGCATGCCGAACAGGGAGGGAATGGCGGAGCCGTAGCTGCCGGACACCGCCTGGCCGCTGGCTTCCACGGAGGCGAAGGCGCGGATGGCCTGGGCGTAGCTGTCATCCATGCCGATGGCGGCATAGGTGGTCACGGCCTTATCCACGTTGGACATTTTCTGGTAAGGGAAGTAAATGGACAGGCCGTAAGCGCTGGAAATGTTGCCGGTGCGGTTGTACTTGATGGCGGACTGCAATGTCTTGGCCAGGGCCGCGCTTTCGGTGGTGTTCAGCTTATTGCACAGGTCGGTCAGGTCCACCATGTCCACCCGGGCGGAGGTGCCGAATTCCCGGCTGCCGTTGCGGGCGTTGGACACGGTCTTGTACTGGTTGCCGGACACCAGGCTGGTCACGGACTGGGAGAAGGACTTGAGCTTGCTGGGCACGGTGTGCTCCAGCTCCGCCAGGTCGATCAGGGACAGGGTGGTCTGCTGGCCCCGGCAGGAAGTGGCGCACTTGGCCACAAAGTCGTCGCAGATCTGCTTGCCGATGTCCAGGGTTTCCATGGAGGTGTTGCCGCCCCAGGCGGTGAGCCAATCGGTGTAATCCCAGCCGATGCCGGGCTCGGTTTCCTCGGAGGCGATCAGGTAATCGGCGTACTTGCTGCACATGAGGGCGTTTTCCACATTGCCCATCAGGCAGGTGTCAAAGCCGATAAAGTCAAATTTGATACCGCCGCTGCGGAAGGCCTGATCCAGCCCGGCCAGGCTCATGGAGCCGGAGCGGGGGTTGCGTTCGTCGTAGCCGTAGCCGCTGACGGAGCCGGAGCCGTGGTCCCACAGGATCAGGGCGTAGCGGTTGGCCTTAAAGTTCTTCGCGCCGTACTTGATAAAGGAGGTCAGGGTGGCGGGGTCGGTCATGGCCCCGGTGCCCGCGTTTTCCTCCAGGCAGGTCATTTTGCCGTTGGCGATCTGCCAGATCTGGTTCACCCGGTTGGAAATCTGGCTCACCTTCCAGCCGGTGCTGCCGCCGGTGTACACGATCAGGCGAAGGTTATTGCCGAAAGTGGCGTTGGCCATTTCCTGCAAATCCCTTGTCGCCATGCCGGAGCGGGATTCCAGGTCCGCGCCGCAGACATAGACCATCACGGTCACCTTGTCCCGGCCGCCGCCCAGCACGGTGGTATATTTATCCCGGCTGCCCGCGGCCACCTTGCGGTTCAGGGTGCCGGTGTAGGAGGACAGGGGGACGGATGTGTTATAGCTGTACGCATTGCTCTGGCTCTGGGAAGCGCCCAGGCCCGTCTGGCTGGAGAACCAGCTGCCGCCCAGCATATTCTGGAGGGCGTCGGTGCCGTAGCCGCTGAGCATCCCGCTGAGCAGGCTGCCCACGCCGGAGGAAGATCCGCTGTCGCCGCCAAGCAGGCCGCCCAGCAAATCCCCCGCTCCGGAGGAAGTGGAAGAGCTGCTGTCGCCCCCAAGCAGGCCGCCCAGCAAACTTCCGGCCCCGGAGGAGGTGGAAGAAGAGGAGCCGCTGTCCTCGCTCATCAGGCCGCCCAGCAGGCTGCTGACGCCGGAAGAGGAGGAGGAAGAAGAATTGTTATTGGAGGAGCCGCCGCCAAACAGGCCGCTCAGGCCCCCGCCGCCCCCCAGCAGCAGCACCGCCGCGATAATGATCAAAATCAGGATGGGGCTGCGCTTGCCGCTGGAAGCGCGGGTGGTTTGGCTGGTGTTATTGGCAGGCGCGGAGGACGCGGGTCTGCCGCCGCCCACGAAGGGCTGCTGCTGGCTCTGCTGAGGCCGCTGCTGGGGGGCGGATTGCTGGACAGGCCTGCTTTGCTGAGGCCGCTGCTGATTCTGGAAAGGGCTGGCCTGCTGGCCCATATAAGGATTGGGCCTGGCCTGCTGGGAGGAGCCTGCCTGGGGCCGCTGCTGCTGGGAAGAAGCGCCCATGCCGGTTCCATGGGTGTTCATGCTGCCGGTGGCCGCGCCGGTCACCTGCTTGGGCCGGTTCAGGGGCGTCTGGGGATTGCCAACAGGCGTTGCGTTCCCGCGGCCCGCGGCGCTTTGCCCCTGCTGCTCCTTTCTGTCCTGATAGCCATTCTGGTCGCCCACAGGGCCGGTGCCCATGCCTGGGCCGTGGGTCTGCATGCTTTCTTCACTGGCGGTGCCGGTCACTTTCTTTTTCCGGTTCATGGGGCCGTTTCCTTGCATTCTGATCCCTTCTTTTATCAAAATTTGTATCACCCGCGCAGGCATGGCCTGCATATTTTCGATTTTTATTATAGCACGAAAAGTACGTCCCGTCACGGTTTATTCTTGATGTTTTTCAAACTTTCCCATAAAATGTCTTCATTCGCCTCATCCCGGGGAAAAATCTCCTCCCTTCCGGGCACGCAGCGGCAGGCCGCGGCCAGCGCCAGGCACAAAAGTCCTGGAAGGGCGTAATGGAGCAGATGGGTCAACAGGTACATGGCTAATAGCAGCGCACCGTAAACGGCATATCGCCTGGCCCGGACAGGGTTCAGTACTGTGGGCAGCCAACGCGCCGGGGGCGGTGTTTTCTTCCTGCGGCCCAGGGCCACCAATTGATCGTCCGTGGCGGGATTGGCGCTGCCCAATAAGGCGACCAGCTTTTCCCGGGGCAGGAAGGAAACGGTATTCCCCGCCTGCTCCCTGGCTTCCTGGCTGATTTTTCCACAGACGCACAAAAGCCCCCGATCCGCCCCCAGGGCCCGCATGTCCCTTTGCAGCGAGAGTACCCTCTCCGGCCCCACAGCGCAGGCGGCAGGCAGCTGCAAAAAAGAAATCAGCCACTTCCTTCCGCCCCGCAAGCAAAGCGTTCCTTCCGCGCCCGTTTTCAGCAGCGTCAGGGCGTGGCGCAAGGACAAAAGCATGGCGATTTCAAAGTTCGCCCGCTCCGGCTGGGACAAAAGCAGCCTCTCCAGGGCCATTTCCCCGCCAATGGTGCAGCGCAATTGCGCTTCCTTCCGGGCCACCAGATCGTCCCGGGCCTTTTTCCGCAGCAGCACGGCCATGCCGTACAGCGCCAGCCCCGCCGAAACCGAAGGCAGCCGCGCCCCCCACAGCAGAAAAAACCAAAGCAGGCAAAGGGCCAGGGTCAGCACGTGAAAGCCAATGCCGTCCAGGAAGCCGCCCAGCCTGGAACGGCGCAAATAATCCTGCATTTTATCCGCCTCCCTCTTTTCAGAATGTCCATTTTGGTGTATAATATGGGTAGGAGATGATCGAATTTGCAGAAATTGGGTGTGCTGGGCGGAACATTTGATCCGATTCATGAAGGGCATATGGCCTTGGCCAGAGAAGCGCTGCGCTGCGGCGGCCTGGACGGGGTGGTATTTCTCCCCATGGCCCGGCCCGCCCATCGGGAAGCGGCGGCGTCGGCGGAGGATCGGATGAAGATGTGCGCCCTGGCCCTGGCGGGCAATCACCGGTTTCTGCTTTCCTCCGCGGGCGGCAAGGCCTACGTGCAATATACGGCAGACACGCTGCTGCCGCTGAAAAAAGAATTTCCCCGCGCCGCTTTGACCCTCATTCTGGGCGCGGATAAGCTGGCCACCCTGCCCTATTGGCGGGACGCGGACAAGCTGTTTTCCCAGTGCGATTTTCTTTGCTTTCCCCGTCCCGGGGTCAGCCCCGACGCCGCCCTGGAAAAGGCGAAAAGCGCCGGGGCCCGCATCGCCATGATGCCGGAATTTTCCACCCCTTATTCCGCCACCCTCATCCGCACCCAGACCGCCCAGTATCAGGACGCGCCGGGGCTGAACAAAAGGGTGCTGTGCTATATGGCGGAAAACGGCCTCTACCAGCCGGACCTGACCCCCCGGCTGCGGTCCATGATGAGTCCCAAACGCTTCCAGCACACCCTGGGGGTCCGGAAAGAAGCGGTGCGCCTGGCCGCCATTCACGGCCTGCCCATCCAGAAAGCGGCCCTGGCCGCCCTGCTCCACGACTGCGCCAAGGGCATGAATTTAAAAGACATGAGCCGCCTGGCCCGGGAGCAGCACCTGACAGAGAGCGAAGCGGTGCTGTCCTCCGGGGCGCTGCTCCACGCGCCGGTGGGGGCATATCTGGCAAAAAAGGAATTCGGCATCCGGGACGAGGAAGTGCTGAGCGCCATCCGCAGCCACACGGTGGGCCGTCCCGGCATGAGCCTGCTGGAGATGTGCATTTTTGTGGCGGACGCCACAGAGGAGGGCCGGGAGGATTACCCCGGCTTAAAAGAGCTGCGGGCCCTGTGCGGGCAATCCCTGCCGGCGGCGGTATACCGGTCTTTGGAATTAACGAGGGAATATGTGGAGGAAACGGGCAGGACATTTGACCCCGCTTCCCTGGACACCATGAATTATGTGGAAGGGCTTTTGACCCAGAAGGATAAACGCCTGTTGGCGGATGTGAGATAAAAAACCATTTCAAGGAGGAGATCGAATGGAAAACAACGGATTAGCCCTGCGTATCGCCCGTATCCTGTATGAAAAAAAGGCGCTGGACATTACCGTGCTGCGGGTGTCCCATCTGACGGTGATCACCGATTATATGGTCATCGCCACCGGCCGCTCCTCGCTGCAGGTGAAGGCCCTGGCCGACGACGTGGACGACGCCCTGGCCATGGACGGTGTGACCCTCCGGGCCAAGGAAGGCCAGCAGGAGGGCCAGTGGATCGTGCTGGACTACGGCACCGTGCTGGTGCACATTTTCCATCCCGAAGCGCGGAAGTTCTACCACCTGGAGCGGCTGTGGGAGGACGGCGAAAACCGGGTGCCCCTGGCCTTCCTGGAGGAAGAAAACGGGGAGAAGCCCCAGGCATGAACATCCAGATCTATGCCCTGAAAAAGAATTTCGACACCCAGAAGGCGGAACGTTTTTTTAAGGAGCGCCGGGTGCCCTATCAGCTGCTGGATCTGAAAAAGCATAAGCTGGGCCAGCGGGAATTGCAGTTGTTCGCCCGCCGGCTGGGAGCCCAGAACCTGGTGGACAGGAAAAGCCCCGAAGCCCTGAGCCATCCCATCTGCTATAACGACGATCCTCAATATATCCTGGAAACGCTGGCGGAGAACCCCCGCTTTTTGCGTACGCCCATCGTGCGCAACGGCGAGCAGGTGACCCTGGGGGCGGACGAAAAAACCTGGGAAGCCTGGGTGCGGGACAGCGCCAAGGGGGATAAATAAAGTTATTAGTTCTAAGTTTTTAAGTTCTAAGTTCAAAGCATATGGTCTTGCCTCATCGCCAAGCTGCTTGTGTTTAACATATTCAGCTTAGAACTTGGAACTTTAAACTCCATATCGTCCAAATTTCCAGAAAACCACGGCTGAACCGATTCTCAAAAAAGGAAGTGACTTCATATGACGCTGTATTGCCCCGATTGCAAACGGCTGTACGACGAAGCGGAAAAATGCCCGGTATGCGGCAAGCGCAGAGGCCGGGAACCCCAGGACGAGGACATCTGTTTTCTTCAGTCCGTAGGGGCCATTTGGGTGGAAATGCTGTCCGACGCGCTGAAGGACAATGAAATTCCGTTCCAGAAGGTTTCCGCCCATGGCGCAGCCATGGCCATGTTCACCGGGCTCTATACCGAAACCTTTGATTTCTATGTGCCTTACTCCCACTATGGCGAGGCCAGGGAACTTGCCGACGCCTTCTTCGCCGCCAACCAGGATGAGGAAAACCCGGAGGACGAAGGGGAAGAAGAAATGGAAGAGGAAGAAGAAAGCGGGGAAACCGAAGAAGAATAACCCCTTCTCCTGTTCCCGATCAAATACCGGCAGAATGACTGTTCAGTTTTCATCATTTGAAGTACACTTTAAGGCAACAGGCATTAGGCATTAGGCATTAGGCATTAGGAAAACGAGAGTACAGAGTGAAGAGTTCAGATTTCAGATCATTTAGCCATTTCAAGTCTGTATGCATTGTTTGTGTTCGTCTATATTCTCTGCACTTTTTTAACTATTGCCTATTGCCTTTTACCTATTGCCTGTTTACTTAAAAATGTACTATATATGAACAATTTCTCAGCAGAAAGCGGTGGGTGAAATGCGGCTTGTGACCATCAAAAGCGACCTGATTACCGTAACGGTTTCCTCCCGGGGCGCGGAAATCCAGTCCATCCTGGACAAAGACGGCGTGGAGCGTATGTATGACGGCGACCCTGCATTCTGGACCGGTCGGGCCCCCATCCTGTTTCCCGTGGCAGGCAGCCTGAAAGACGACGGCTATGAATGGCAGGGCGTTTGGTATTCCATGCCCAAGCACGGCTTTGTCAGCGCCTTGGAATGGCAGGTGGAAAGCGAAAAGGAGAATGAAGCCGTATTTCTGCTCCGGGAAAAGCATGCGGGCTTCCCCTTTGAATATGACCTGCGGGCCATTTTCACCGCGAAGGACAATCAGCTGATCATGACCTATTCCGTCACCAACCGGGACCAGCGCCCCTTCTGCTTCTCCATCGGCTCCCATGAAGCCTATGCCACCTCCGGCGGCATCGAGAATTATGAAATCCTGTTCGATCAGGAAGAAACTCTGCTGCACGCTGAATTGACAGGCAGCCTGAACGGCCACGGCACCGTGACCATCGCGGAAAACACCCGGGTGCTGCCGCTGAAATACGAATATTTCCAGGTGGACGCGCTGGTGTTCCGCTCCCTCAAAAGCCGGGGCGTGACCCTGCGAAGCGTGAAAAACAGCCGCACCGTCCGCGTGGATTTCCCGGACTGCCCCTTCCTGCTTTTGTGGACCAGGCCCAGCGCGCCTTACATCTGCATCGAGCCCTGGTGCAACGGCCCCGACTTTGTGGACGCCCCCGCCCAGATCGAAAAGAAGCCCGGCTTCACCCGCCTGGAAAAAGGCCAGACCGCAGTCAAGACCCACTTTATTACCTTCGGATCATGAAGCCGCTTGCTTTGTAAGCGCACAAAATCTATTAACTCCTCACTCCTCACTCCTAACTCCTCACTGAAAAAAGCCCCTTTCGAGAGGCGCTTTTGCGCGTTTTCCGAAAGGGGACCTTCTATTTGAGAAG
>CAMOUF010000058.1 GCA_946626395.1 uncultured Clostridia bacterium | reverse complement strand
CATATCTGGCTGCCCAAGGCCCATCCGGTGGCCCCGGCCCCGGCCAGCGCCCTGCTTTCCGGTATGCTTACGAAAACGGGCCTTTTCGGCGTGATCGCCATTGCCATGAATTTGCTGCGGGATAACGGGCTGTTTGGTCATATCCTGCTCTTTTTGGGGCTCATTACCATGACGCTGGGCGCGGTGCTGGCCGTTTTTTCGGTGAATCTGAAGCGGACGCTGGCCTGCTCCTCCCTTTCCCAGATCGGTTATATCACCGTGGGCCTTTCCTGCGCCATGCTGCTGGGGCATCACGGAGCCCTGGCCGCCGCCGGGGCGGTGGGGCATATGGTGAACCATTCGCTTTTGAAGCTGTGCCTGTTTTTGTGCGCGGGCGCTGTGTATATGAAAGCCCATACCCTGGATTTAAACGCCCTTCGGGGCTTTGGCCGGGGAAAATGGCTGCTGCATATCGTGTTTTTGCTGGGGGCATTGGGGCTCATGGGCGTGCCGGGGTTCAACGGTTATGCCAGCAAAACCATGATTCACGAGGGCCTGGTGGAATTGGCGGAGGAAGTGGAAGGTTTTTCGGTGTACCGCCTGTGCGAATGGGTTTTCCTGTTCGCCGCCGGGCTCACCACGGCGTATATGCTGAAATTGTATATCTGCCTGTTCTGGCAAAAGAACCGGGATCCAGAAAAGCAAGCTCATTTTGAAGCAATGAACAGCTGCCCCATGAGCGTTCGGTCGGGCCTGGTGCTGATCCTGACCGCCCTTCCGCTGCTGGCGATCGGGCTCCTTCCCAATCAAACGCTTTTGCCCCTGACCCAGCGGTGCGCTGATTTCCTGAACCGGCCCGCTCTTTCCCATCCCGTCGCTTTCTTCTCTGTGACCAATCTGATGGGCGGCGGAATCAGCCTGGTGATCGGCACGGCGGTGTATCTTTTGTTCGTGCGCACAGCGCTGTATTCAAAGGAAGCGGGTTATGCGGACCGCTGGCCCAAGCGGCTGGATCTGGAGGAAATCTTCTATCGCCCGGTATTTACCCGCTTCCTGCCCTGGCTGTGCATGACGGTGGCTTCCTTCCTGGATGCTCTCCCCAACAGCGCCCTGGTCATGGTCTGGATTCCAAGGGGCGTTACGGCGGTGTTTTCCTTCATGGATCATCTGCCGGACAGCAGGCTGATCCGGGTCTGGATTCCCAAAGGGGTCACGGCGGTTTTCTCTTTCTTTGACCGGCTGCCTGAATCCTGGCTGTTCATGAAGTTTTTCCCGGGGCTGTTTACCGCCCTGGGCCGGGCGCTGGATGCCCTGATGGACAATGTGCTTTTGTGCGTGCGCTCCCTGTTCCTGCTCAACCGAAAGGAATTAAACCGCGTGGAGCGTCCAAGCCCCGTGACCCGCCTGGCCGCGGCCCTGTCCAACGGGGTTCAGCGGCTTAGCCAAAAAGCCGGAAAGCTGATTTTCCGGCGCGCGCCGGATGACAACCGCTACGGCACGTACTTGACCAACGCCATTTCCTTTGGCCTGCTTTTGACGGCCGGGGGCATCGTGGCGGCCATCCTGTATGTGTTCATCCGGATGGGCGTTTGACGGAAGAGAGAAAACTGAGTATAATAGAATGTGTCACAGGAGGTGAATCATGATGGAACAATGGCTGAATAAGCTGGAAAGAAAAATGGGACGGCATTACATCACCAATCTCATGCAGTATCTGTGCATCGGGATGCTGGGCGTGTTCGTGCTGGAGTATCTGCCCCTGCCCAGAAGCGCCTATTATATGCTGTACTTTAACAGAGATCTGATCCTGCAGGGCGAAATCTGGCGGCTGATCACGTTCATTTTCCTGCCCCCAAACAGCAGCCTGATCTTTATTCTTTTGAGCCTGTATTTCTATTATTTCCTGGGCACCAGCCTGGAAAGCCGCTGGGGCAGCGCAAGGTTTAATCTCTATTACGGCATCGGAGTGCTGGGCAATATCATCGCGGGCTTTATCACCGGGGCGGCCACCAATTCGTATCTGAACACGTCCCTGCTGTTGGCTTACGCGGTGCTGTATCCTGAGATGGAATTCATGCTGTTTTTCTTCCTGCCGGTGAAGGTCAAATGGATCGGCTGGGCTTGGGGCGCGTATTTGATCTATCAATTGATCGTTCAGCCCCTGCCCTATAAAATCAGCCTGGTTTTTTCCTTCCTGCCCTTCGTGCTGTTTTTTGGAAAACAGGCCTGGAACCAGGGGAGGATGGATCTGCGCCGTCTGGGATACTGGATCAGGAATCGAAAGTAATTTGGAGGTATTTCCTCCTTTTCAGCTCGCGGAGAAATGCGGTTTTGCCCTGTGCGGAAGCGTTTTTCCCGCGGGCTTTATTCATTTCGGCTTATTGACTTTCTTTCGCGGGCGCTTTATAATGAAAGTAATAAGGAGGTTGGTTCGTTATGCAGCCTTTTATGGATGATAATTTTCTCCTGCGCACGGACACGGCGCGGACGCTTTTCCATGAAGCGGCCAGGAATATGCCCATCATTGATTATCATTGCCATCTGTCTCCCCGGGAAATCGCCCAGAATATTCGCTTTGACAATCTGACCCATCTGATGCTGGGGGGCGATCATTATAAATGGCGCGCCATGCTCAGCTATGGCGTGGATGAGGATTTGATTCGCGGCGACGGCGACCCCCGGGATAAATTCATCGCCTTTGCGGACGCGGTGTCCCACGCCATCGGGAATCCCCTGTACCATTGGACCCACCTGGAATTGCAGCGGGTGTTCGGGATTGATACGCCCCTGACCCGGGACAGCGCCGGGGAAATCTACGACCGGGCTTCCGAAATGCTCCAGGACGATGCCTTCCGGGCCCAGGGGCTGATTGATAAATTCAATGTGGATTACCTCTGCACCACTGACGACCCGGTGGACGATCTGTCCTTCCATCAGACCATCGCCGCCCAGAACAGCTTAAAAGCCAAGGTCTATCCCGCCTTCCGGCCCGACAAGGCCCTGAATGTTGACAGGCTTGGCTTCGCTGAATACATCAGGCAATTGTCCCGGGTGGCGGGAATGGACATTCATTCCACCGCCGACGTGCTCACCGCGCTGGAACGCCGGGTGGAATACTTCCACGCCTGCGGGGCCCGGATTTCCGACCATGCCCTCGACACCGTTCCCTATGGGGAGCCCTCCTTCAAGCAGGCGGATAAAGCCTTCCACGCCGCCATGAACGGAGAAGAATTAAAGCCCAAGCACGCGGAAAGCTACCGCACCGTGGTGCTGGCGGGCCTGGGGGCCATGTATGCCCAGCGGGGCTGGGTGCAGCAGTACCATATCGGCGCCATGCGCAACAACAACACCGCCATGTTCCGTCGCTACGGCCCGGACGTGGGTTTTGATTCCATCATTGACGCGCCTATGGCCCAGCACCTGAGCCGACTGATGGATCTGCAGGAGGCCCAGGGACAATTGCCCAAAACCATTCTGTATTCTTTGAATCCCGCCGCCAATCACGTCATCGGCACTATGCTGGGCAATTTCCAGCAGTCCGGCGTCAAGGGCAAGATCCAGATGGGCTCCGCCTGGTGGTTCCTGGACCAGAAGGACGGCATGGAGGAGCAGCTCCATACCCTGGCCAGCCTGGGTGTGCTGGGCACCTTCGTGGGGATGCTCACGGACAGCCGCTCCTTTATCAGCTATCCCCGCCACGAATACTTCCGCCGCATCCTGTGCAACGTG
>CAMOUF010000057.1 GCA_946626395.1 uncultured Clostridia bacterium | reverse complement strand
TGTCTTTGGGGGCTTTTGGGTCCCCGCAAAAGGAATTCTTCTTCCCAACAGGGCCGGTCCCCCCCCCCGCCAAACCGGCGCTTTCCTTCAGCGTCCCCGCCTGCTCAAAGGTCTCTCCTTTTATCTGCCAGCGGCAGCAGCCCGTCAGGGCTGTTTTTCCGTAGTTCGCCATTTTCACGGGAACATTTACGTTTTCCCCCGCAAAGAAAGTAAACTTGGGCAGCAGCGCCAGGGGCAGCGCGTCCCGGAAGAAGGCATGGAACCGCTCCGGCCGGGCGAAGGGAAAGGGCTTGGGCCGCAGATGGGCGTTCATCATGCCCACCAGCGCGGTGCCCTGGCCGGGAAAATCCTGCAGGCCCAGCAGGGAAATGCCGCTGTATCCCTCCGTGCGCAGGGCGGCCTCCACTTCCGCCCGGTAGCACAGCAGGGCCAGCTCCCCGGAGGCTTCCGCCATCTGCTTCCATTCCGAATCCGTGTACCAGGCTTTTGCCCGCTCCCGGATCAGCCGCAGGTTATCCGGTGCAGTGACGCCCTGATATTCCCTGATTTCATCAAAATCCGGCAGGGATTCATACTGCCCCACCTCAAAGGAGAAAATGGGCTGGTCAGAAGCTGCACGAACCCGGCTGACCGCCTCCTGATAATCGTGGTCCGCGCTGGGCGGGCCCTGGTTCAGCCATCCCCGGAACCTCGCCGAGGTGGCCCGAAGGGGCACGCCCTCACAGTCAGAGGCGGTAAAGAAATCGCTGGCGGAGTCAGGACCCAGGGCGCCGTAGTGGGCATTTGAGCCGTTGGCGTACAGGCGGGTAGCGTCCGCCCCCTTGGCCTGGGCAAGCAGCTCATTCATGAAATCGTGGCCCGCTTTATCGGCGTGCAGCTCGTTGCCCAAGGTCAGCATCACGAAGGAGGGGTGATTGGCATAGGCCCGCAGGATGGCTTTCAGCTCCTCCCCATAATACATTTTCGCTTCCTCGGAGGCGAAGGCGTGCTCCGGGTCCCAATGAGACAATTCCGGCTGCATCAGCACGCCCAGTTCGTCGGCGGCGGCAAAGGCGGCCTCCGGCGGGCAATGGCTGTGGAAGCGGACACAGTTGACCCCATAGGCCTGATACCGGCGCAGGATGCCGATCCAGCTTTCCTTGTCCATGGGCATGTGGCCCGTTTCCGGGAAAGCAGCGCAGTTGGCCTCGCTTCTCAAAAAAATCCTGCGCCCGTTCAGGGTCAGATGACCATCCTGGGCTTTAAAATCCCGAATGCCGAAGGACACGGTTTTTTCCTCCATGCCCCGGCACTGCACGGTCAGATCATACAGGCTGCCTTCCTCGATATCCCACTTCTTTATGTCGTTTTTTAGCGGCAGTCCGATATACCATACTTCCCCGACTTCTGCCAGCACCCGTTCCCGGCACGATGCCTGCCCGCCCAGGAGGGCCGGGGATTGCAGCCGGATTTCCCCTTCCCAGTCCCGGGACAGGGCCAAGGAAATCTGCACGTCGATGGTATCGCCGTCAGGGTACACCCGTACGGCGGAAATGAAATCCGGCTCCTCCAGGCGCAGGCGGACATAGCCCAGCAGGCCGTTCCAATTGGTCTGGGTTTCGTCGGTGGCGGCGGAGGAATACAGGATGGCGTCCCGGGGCCAGCCGGGATAGCTGTTGTCCGACAGGAGCAGGAATTCATCCTGGCCGGTGCACAGGCTCGTGATCTCAAACGCATAGGGCGCGCTGAGGGTGCCCGGGGCGCAGGGCAGCGCCTCTTCCCCGTTTACGAACAGGCGCAGGTGCCGGGCCCGCTCGCATTCCAGAAACACCCGCTTGCCCGCCGGCTTCTGCCAGGAAAACGAACGCAGGATGCGGGCCTGGCCCTGGAAAGCATGCTTCCTGGTGAGCCGGGCGGCGATGGGGTCGCCCTCCTGCCAGAAGCCCATGGCCTTAGCGTCCTCCAGATGGCACTGGTTCCGGGGATCGTCCGGCCCCCCGATGCCGCTTTCCTCCAGGGTGCCCGGCAGGCGCAGGGCGCCCATGCCCCCGTCCGTCACGCACTGCCACAGGCCGGATAGATCGATATACCGCATGTTCTTCTCCTTTTCCTGAAAAAAAGGGGAAAACGCATTCAACCCTTCAAACGCGCTTTCCCCTTCATTTTTCATATTTGTCCATTCGTAAGCATTTTACAGAACACTTTCAATCAGTGAGGAGTTAGGAATGAGGAGGGAGGAGTGAATAGATTGCGCTTCGCGCATTGAACAATTTCAACTTCTCATTCCTCACTTGGTGACTGAATTATTCCACCGCGATCAGGTAATAGTACAGCGGCTGGCCGCCGGCGTGGACCTCCACGTCGCAGTCCGGGCACAGCTTTTCGATTTCCGCGCCCAGGGCCTCGGCGTCCTCAGGCTTGGTGTCGGCCCCGTAGTACACCGTCACCAGGCCGTCGTCCTCGGTGACGATGGCCTTGAGCAGCTCGATGGCCACGTCGTGGACGTTATCGGACTTGAATTCCACCTTGCCGTTATGCAGGCCGATGATATCGCCCTCGGCGATATGCATGTTTTCAAAATCGCTGTCCCGCACGGCATAGGTGATGGTGCCGGTGCGCACCTTCTGGGCCGCCTCGTCCATGCGCTGGGCGTTTTCCTCGGCGCTCAGGTCGGGCTGGAAGGCCACGGCGGCGGCGATGCCCATGGCCACGTTTTTGGTGGGGATTACCACCACGTTTTTATCGCTGATCCTGGCGGCCTGCTGGGCGGCCAGGATGATATTGCCGTTATTAGGGAACACGAACACCGTTTCCGCGTTCACGGATTCGATGGCCTTGGACAAGTCCTCGATGGAGGGATTCATGGTCTGGCCGCCCTCCACGATGGCGTCCACCTGCAAATCCTTGAGGATGCTGGAGAACCCTTCCCCCAGGGACACGCTGACCATGCCGTAGGGCTTGGGCGGCTCGGCGGCATGCTGCCGGGCTTCCTGGGCTTCCTTTTCCCGGCGGGCTTCCTTCAGATTCTGCACGTCGATCTGGGTCAGTTCCCCCAGCTCCATGCCGTATTGCAGCACCCGGCCGGGGTCGTTGGTATGCACGTGGGCGGAGAGACCGTTTTCATTTTCCTCGATCTGCACCATATCCCCCACCCGGTTCAGGCGGCGGCGGAAATGGTCGATTTCTCCGCTCTGGGCTTCGGGCTTCATATGGCATACCTGGAAGCTGGTGTGGTAAGCAAAGTTGATTTCTCCAATGGCGTCGTGGTCATCCACAAATTCGGCGGCGGCGCTGGCGGCTTCCTCGGCGCTGGCCTCGTCGATGGTTTCGCCCCGCAGGGCGGCGGCATAGCCGGTGTAGATCAGCAGCAGCCCCCGGCCCCCGGCGTCCACCACCCCCGCCTGCTTGAGCACAGGCAGCATTTCGGGGGTGCGCTTGAGGATCGCTTCGCCGCTTTGCAAGATCACGGTAAACAGCGCGTCGTAATCATCCGGGGCGGCCTCGGCCTGCTTCACGGCGTCCTCGGCGATGGTGCGGGCCACGGTCAGGATGGTGCCTTCCTTGGGCTTCATCACGGCTTTATAGGCGGTTTCCGCGCCCTTTTGCAGGGCGGCGGCGAACTGCACGGGCGTGATGTTGTCCACGCCCTTGAGGGCCTTGGCAAAGCCGCGGTAGAGCTGGCTGGTGATGACGCCGCTGTTGCCCCGGGCCCCGCGCAGGGCGCCCTTGCTCAGGGCCTCCGCCGCTTCGTCCGCCCGGGTGAATTCCTTGGCGTTCACTTCCCGGGTGGCGCTGGCCATGGTCAGGGACATGTTGGTGCCGGTATCTCCGTCGGGCACGGGGAACACGTTCAGCGCGTCCACCATTTCCCGGTTCTTTTCCAGTAAAGCCGCCCCTGCCAGCACCATTTCCCGCAGCAGCAGCCCGTCGATTGACTGTACCTGTATCAAGGGTTTCCCTCCGTTCAAGCGTGGAAAATCAAATGCGGATGCCTTCCACGAAAATGTTGACGGAGCGAACCTTCACGCCCGTCATACTCTCGAGCTTATAGCGGACCACCTCAACAATGGTTTTGCACACCTCGGCCACGGAAATTCCGTATTCCACCACAATGAACAAATCCACGTCCAACTGATCGTCCACCAGGCGTACCTGCACGCCCTTGCTCAAATTTTCGCGGCCCAGCCATTCCACCAGACCGTCCTTGGCCCGCTTGGAACTCATGGCCACGATGCCATAGCATTCCAGCGCCGCATATCCAACGACCTTGAGCATCACGTCTTCAGCGATAAAGATGGTGCCAATATCGTTCTTGATTTTGCACTCCATAATTACGAACCTCCTTAAAAGCGGGTTCTGATCCAGATGGACACTCTGAATCAATCTATAGTATACTGTATTTTGGCCGCGGATGCAAGGGCGGAAAGCTCCCCGCGGGGCAATTTTTCAGAAAAATTCCAGGAAATCAGGGGCATTTTCCCCTTGGCTTTTCCGTTTCATCCGGCGCAAAGTGGATTCTGGTTGAATAAATTCCGGCGATCAGGTATAATAAAAAGAGTGAGGAGTGAATAGTCATGCGACATAAGAGTGCAGAGTTCAGAGTGCAGAGTGCAGATATTTTTGCTTGCCTCCCCTCATAGGGGAGCCAGAATTCTCTGAACTCTCCACACTGTACTCTGCACACTCGTTCTTATTTCCTATTGCCTTTTGCCTATTGCCTATTTCCTCTCACTCTTATCTTTCCTGAAAGGGGGCTTGAAAAGCGCCATGTGCGGACGTTTTTTTGTGGTGGGAGAAAGTGAAAACGACCTGCTGGTCCGGATGATCAACGAGGCGGACCGGCGGCGGCAGGCGCTGACGGGAGAAAGCGGTGTGGCGGTGGGCGAGGTGTTTCCCGCCTCGGTGGTGGCAGCGCTGGCCCAGGGCAAAAGCGGGGCCGTGGGCGCTTTTCCCATGCATTGGGGGTTTCACCGGCCGGGGGGCCAGGGCCTGATCATCAACACCCGCAGCGAAACCGCCCTGGAAAAGCCCCTGTTCCGCGCCTCCATGCTGGAGCGGCGGTGCCTGGTGCCCTGCTCCTGGTACTTTGAATGGGAAACGAAAAACGCCCAGCAAAGCCTGCTGGACGATCTGCCCGCCTTGCAGATCGGCGGGGAAGGAGCCAAAGAAAAAAGAAAGAATCCAATCAAAATCAAATACGCCATCCGGCCCAAGGCCCCCGGCATCGTTTACCTGGCGGCCATTTACCGCTATGAACCGGACAGCCGCCTGCCGGTGCTGTCCATTTTGACCCGGGAACCGGGAGAGGAGATCCGCTTTATTCACGACCGGATGCCCGTGATCTTTACGGAAGAAACCCATGCGGCCTGGCTGGACAAGGGGGCGGACCCCGCCGCGCTGCTCAAGACCTGCGAAACAAGCATGGCGTACCGGGCGGCATGACAGCCCTATTTTTTCAGTTCAATATAAAAAACTTATGGTGAATGTCAATACATCCCTGTCATTTTATTCTGGGAAGATTGATTAAAAAAGAAAGAATACATTTACTGATTCCTTTATTGCTTTCTCGGAAAGGGGTGTGGGGGAAACCGCTCTTTGGCATCCAAAGAGCAGTTTCCCCCACATGCTATTATTTTGAGCCTATTTTTCTTCCCCTTCCTTCTCTCCCACCAGGGCCTTTAATTCCTGCATGAAGGAGGGAATATCGGTAAAGGAGCGGTACACGGAGGCGAAGCGAACGTAAGCCACCTCGTCCAATTTGCGCAGGGCTTCCATCACCATTTCGCCGATTTGCCGGGTGGTGATTTCCTCCTGCATATTGTTGTAGGCGATTTGCTCGATGGAATTGACCACCTTTTCGATGTCCGCCGCGGAAACGGGCCGCTTATGGCAGGCCGCGATGATGCCGCTGCGCACCTTCTGGGGGTCGAACAGTTCCCGGGAATTATCCTTCTTGATCACCAGCAGCTGCTGCACCTCCACCTTTTCATAGGTGGTAAAGCGCCGTCCGCAGTTGATGCATTCCCGGCGGCGGCGGATGGAATTGCCATCGTCGGTGGGCCGGGAATCCACCACGCGGCTGTCGGCGCAATTACAGAATTGGCATTTCATGCTGCATCCACCTTCTTTTCTTAACCATTGGAAAACCAAAAGGAGCCTCTGTCGGCTCCTTTATTATAATAGGTTCTTCTCCATTTGTCCATCATTTTTTTACAAAATTATTTCAGATTTATTTCATTTTGCATTCATCTTTTAAATAGAAAGCATTAACTATTAGCTCCTCACTCCTCACTCCTCACTCCTCACTCCTCACTCATTCATCCTCTTCCAGCCAGTGCCGGGGATTGTCTTCCCAGGTGCGGTCGCTGATGATATAGCGGGGGCGGTGCTTGGACTCCATATAGGTTTTGCCCACGTACCGGCCGATGATGCCCAGGGAAATCAGCTGAATGCCGCCCAGCAGGCAGATGATGCACACCAGGGACGCCCATCCGGCCACGGTGCGGCCCAGGATGGCTTCCACCAGGGCCCAGATGGCGAAGGCCACGCCCAGCAGGCTGACCCCCAGGCCCAGGCCGGTGATCATGGAAATGGGCTTGACGGACAGGCTGGTGATGCCGTTCAGGGCCAGGGCCAGCATTTTGCTCAGGGGGTAATGGCTCTTGCCCGCCATGCGCTCGGAGCGCTCGTAATACACGCTGGTGCTTTTGAAGCCCACCAGGGGAAACATGCCCCGCAGGAAGATGTTCACTTCCTCAAAATCCGCGAAGTGCTGCAGCACCCGGCTGCTGACCAGGCGGTAATCCGCGTGGTTGAACACCACCTCGGCCCCCAGGAAATTCATGAATTTATAGAAGCCCTCGGCGGTGGTGCGCTTGAACCAGGTGTCCGTTTCCCGCTTGGAGCGCACGCCGTACACCACCTCGCACCCGTTCCAGTATTCCTCCACCATTTTGTCCATGGCGTTGATGTCGTCCTGGCCGTCGCAGTCGATGGAGATGGTGATGTCGCATTGGTCCTTGGCCTCCATCAAGCCCGCCAGCACGGCGTTCTGATGGCCCCGGTTGCGGCTCTGGCTGATGCCGATATAGTGCTCATCCTCCTTGGCCAGGCGGCAGATGATGTTCCAGGTATCGTCCCTGGAGCCGTCGTTGACGAACAGCACCCGGCTGCGGCCGCTGATTTTTCCTTTTTCCTCCAGACTTTTCAGCTTCTCCAGAAACATGGGCGCGGTCAGGGGCAGCACCTGTTCTTCGTTATAGCAGGGAATCACGATCCACAAAATCGGCTTGGGCTGCTTCATATTATTTAAATCCTCCAATAATGCATCCTGTCTTGAACGCCTGCCGTCTTTCCCTCCGGGAGCCGGCAGAACGGCCAACCGCGCTGCGCGCCGGCTGCCCCGTTATTATACCATAACCCTCCCCAATTTCCCATACCCGTTTTCATTTTCTCTTGATGTTTTCCGTGTTTCGTGTTACCATGCAGGTATCCCGGAAGCAAGAAAAAACCGAACGATCCGCTAATATGATAATAATTCGAGCATCATTTCATGACCCGCGGCAAGGAGGAATGACCCATGCGCTATCCCTGGCTGGATGAATATTTGCTCGCCAAGCCCGGCGTGACCAAGGATTTGCAGCCGGAATGGAACTGGATCCGCTACAAGATCGGCGATAAAATGTTCGCCGCCGTGCTGCTGAACGAAAACAACAAGCCCTATTATATCAACGTGAAGCTGGACCCCCTGGAAGGCGAAGCCCTGCGAAAAGAGTATACCGGCGTCATTCCCGGCTATTACAGCAACAAGCGCCACTGGAATTCCGTTCTGCCCGACGGCGATGTGCCCGACGCGCTGCTCCGGTCCATGCTGGATGAATCCTACCGCCTGGTGCTGCAGGGGTTCAGCAGGAAAAAGCAGCGGGAAATCACCGGGCAGGGCGCCCCGTAACTCATATAGAAAAGGAGGATGCCGGATGGATCATCAGCTGTTCCTGCGTTCTATTCAGGAAACCCAAACGCCCTACGGCTCCGCCGCGATGTGGTGGATGGGGCAGATGGGCCTGTGGGTCAAAATGGGAAGCACGGTGCTGAGCATTGATTATTTTGCCAGCGACACTCCGGGCCGCCTGGTTCCCCCGCCCGTTCCGGCGGAAGAAGTGACGGGGGTGGATATTTTCCTGGGCACCCACGACCACCTGGACCATATCGACCACGAAGCCTGGAAAATCTGGGCCCGGCGCTGCCCGGAGGCGGACTTTGTTTTTCCCCTGCGCCACGCCGCCGCTATTGCCCAGGACGGCATTTCCCTGGCCCGGCAGCACGGCATGGACGAGGGGCTGACCTGCCGCCTGGGGGGCGTGACCATCCGGGCCATTGCCGCCGCCCATGAATTTTTGGAGGAAGCCCCTTATCCCGCCCTGCAATACATCATCGAGGGCAACGGCGTTCGCCTCTATCACGCGGGGGACACCCTGCGCTATGAAGGGATGCTGGGAAAGCTCCTGGCCCTGGGCCCCTTCGACGCGGCGCTGCTGCCCATCAACGGGCGGGACGGAAAGCGCTACCGCCGCAACTGCATCGGCAACATGACCTTCCAGGAGGCCGCCGACCTGGCGGGGGCCCTTTCCCCCGGCCTGACCCTTCCCGGCCATTGGGACATGTTTGCCGATAATCCCGGCGACCCGGAGGCCTTCGCCGATTATCTGGACGCCAAATACTCCGGCCTGCCCTGCCTGATTCCAAAGCATGTGACGCCGATCTTCGTGCAGGGCCACGGGGAGAGCGCTTAAAATATGGAGGAGTTAGGAGGGAGGAATGAGGAGGGAGGAGTTAATAGTTTGCGCTTTCGCGCAGCCATTTTTGACTCACGGCTTGGTGACTTAAACTCTTCCGTAAAACGACCAAGGAAACACATCCGAAAACGGAGGCGGATCAAATGGAGCACAAGGGCACAAAACGAATCGAAACGGAACGGCTGCTGCTGCGGCCCTTTACCCCGGAGGACGGCCCGGCCATGTATAAAAACTGGTGCGGCGACCCGGAGGTGACCAAATTCCTCACCTGGCCTACCCACGCCTCCCCCGCTGTCAGCAGCGGCCTGGCGGCCCTATGGGCGGAGGAATCAAAAATGCCCAACGTCTATCAATGGGCCATCGTGCCCAAAGCCCTGAACGAGCCCATCGGCAGCCTGGCCGTGGTGCATCAGCGGGAGGAGATTTCGCAGTGCGAGCTGGGCTACTGCATCGGCAAAGCCTGGTGGGGCAAGGGCGTCATGACCGAAGCGGTGAAGGCCGTGATCGCCTATCTGATCGAGGAGGTGGGCATGAACCGGGTGGAGGCCCGCCACGACGTAAACAACCCCGGCTCCGGCCGGGTGATGCAAAAGGCGGGCATGACCTTCGAGGGCGTGCTGCGCCAGGCGTCCCGGAACAATACAGGCCTGTGCGACCTGGCGGTCTATTCCATCCTGGCCGAGGAGTACCGTGCGCAGGCGGAATCACAACGGTTTTAGAGCGGATCGGTTCTACCGTTTCAGCGGGCCAAAATGGGAATAACTGTTTTTTCTGGCAAAATAATTTAAAAATTCGTACCAAAAAGCCCGGATTTTGATTTGACAAACAGGCCCTGAAATGATACGATTGTAAAGCGCTCTTTTTTAGAGGAAAGAGAATGATCCAATTTCCTCTTGATCAAAAAGAGAAAATAAAAAAGGAGGAACCACCATGAAGAAGATCTTTGCTATGCTGCTGGCGCTGGTCATGGTTTTGAGCGCGATGCCCGTCATCGCCGAAACCACCGCCTGGGACGGCGCATACATGGACGAGGAAGACTTCAAAGCCTATACCAAGTATGACCTGGAGCTGATCGTGAACGCCATCGAGGATCAGCTGGAAGACGACACTTACGCCGCCGTCACCGCCGCCAAGGAAGCGGGCGACGCCGCCATCGACGCCGCTGGCACCGTGGCCGAGGTTGAGGCCGCCTACAACGACGCCTTCAAGGCCATTGTCAACGCCATCCCCGTGGCCGACGGCCTGTATAACATGAAAAAGTCCGGCAACGCCGAACGCACCAACATCCTGGGCCTGCTGGAGCAGTACGCTGTGGCGAACGGCATCACCGGCATCACCATGACCGAAAGCGGCAGCTATGTGATGTACAATCCCCGCGTGACCCTGGGCACCGAAAACTACATCCCCGGCTACGGCTTCGGCTCCCTGGCGGAAGGCAACATCACCGCCGACCTGGAATATGAAACCAACGAAGCCTGGAAGCGCTACTATCACACCTATAATGCCAGCGATCCCGGCACCATGAACGTAATGAACGACCAGGGCTCCGAAGTGTCCGACCTGGCTGGCTATATGTTCGCGGAACATTTCACCAACTTCATGAACGAGACCAAGGACGGCTATGACTGGGTGCCCGAGCTGGCCAAGGAAAAGCCCGTTCCCGTGAACGACGAGGACGGCGACGGCTTCTGCACCACCTGGCGCTGGGAAGTGCGCACCGGCGAAAAGGACGGCCTCAAGTACAAGACCGCCTCTGAAATCGAAAGCCGCAAGGCCTTTAACGACCGCCCCGTGGAGCTGGCCGACTATGAAACCCCCTGGAAGGTCATGCTGACCCAGAAGAACGGCTTCTACCGCGGCACTGAATCCGCCAACAAGACCAACGGCGCCATCGCCGGTATGAAGGAATTCTACCAGGGCACTGAAAAGGGCTACAGCGAAGAGCTGTGGGAGAAGGTTGGCATCAAGACCTACGAAGAAGACGGCAAGGCCTACTTCCAGGTGACCTACGCGGAAGAGCAGGAGCGCTTCTATGCTATGTATTACCTGCTGACCTTCGGCGTCTGCCCGCCCCTGCCCCAGGAATTTGTGGACCTGGTGACCCCCCAGTTCCTCCTGGGCTACAACACCGATAAGACCGAAACTCCTCTGGACAACAGCCTGTCCCTGGGCGCTTACTACATGGAGCGCTACGACCAGGATATGCAGATCGTGTATGCCAAGAACCCCAACTATGTGTTCGCGGACACCAAGTATGCCACCCCTGGCGTGCATATCAAGGTTTTCCCCGCCGCCAAGGACGACACCATGGCCGTGCTGAATGAATTCCTGGCGGGTCACTTTGACGCCTCCGGCCGGATTCCTCAGGAAGCCCTGGACCAGTACCGCAATGACCCCCGCACCCGCACCACCACCGGTTCCTCCAACTTTAAGCTCAACGTGAACGCCACCACCCCCGAAACCTGGGAATACCTCTTCGGCGAGAATGGCGTAGTGAAGCAGACCCCCAAGGACAATTACTGGGCCCTCAAGCCTGTGATGAGCAACCATCACTTCATCAAGGCCCTGGGCTATTCCATCGACCGTCTGACCTACGCCAACGCCCGCGGCAACATTCCTTCTGTGGAATATCTGGCCTCCTCTTATATGTCCGATCCGGAGAACGGCATCTCCTATTCCTCCACCGAGGCCCATAAGAACGCCATCTCCTCCCTGCTGGACAACACCGACGGCCACGGCTACTCCCTGGAGCTGGCCCGCGATTACTTCCGCATGGCCATGACCGAGCTGGAAGCCGCTGGCGCTTACAAACCCGGCACCAAGGACGCCCCCACCATCGTAAACTTTGAAATCGCCTGGATGTATCCCACCGACGAGGAACAGAGCCACAACGAAATCAAGAACTATTTCGAGACCGCTTTCAACGACGAGAGCGTCACCGGCGGCGCTTACCAGCTGAAGGTAGACTTCTGGGTGGGCAACGAATGGAGCGACGTATACTACAACAAGCTGATGCTGGGCCAGTATGACCTGGGCTTCGGCGCCATCTCCGGCAACGCCCTGGATCCCATCGGCTTCGTGTCCGTGCTGAGCAGCGACCAGGAAATTTCCGGCAACTTCACCCTGAACTGGGGCACCAACACCAACGACCCCGACGTGTATCCCCTGGTGTACAACGGCAGCCGCTACAGCTTTGACGCCCTGTATAAGGCCGCCAACGGCAACGCCATCGTTTCTCAGGGCCAGAACAAGGCCATCCTGAGCTTTGACTACGCCCCCATCGTGAAGAACGATGACGGCAGCTACACCGGCTCCCTCACCATCACCGCTACCCTGGCTGACCTGACCACCGTGACCCCCACCTCCATCGCCTGCTGCGACTATGAGCGCTACTACAACGGCGACAAGGAATACGAAGAAACCGAAGTGGACTTCACCGTGGAAGACAAGGGCAACGGCGTGCAGGTGATCACCTTCACCGTGCCCGCTGACCTGGCGGCTGCTTATGCCACCGGCAACGGCACCTCCGAAGCGCCCACCGGCTACACCGGCTTCGACTTCTACTATGATCAGGTGTTCGATGGCAGCGCCAGCAGCGGCCTGTATTACTCCGTGAACGACTACTTCACGGTAGACGCTCCTGCTGCTGAATAATTTCAGCTTTCTTTCAACAGCGATGGGGCCGGTCTCCGGCTCCATCGCTTGTTGATTGATCAAGCAATTTTACCGGTTATCAGTCCATGGAATTCCTTGAAAAAGAATGGCTTTGAGACGCCGGTCAGCATCATTACCCAGGAAAGGGGATTGCTATGGGGAAGTACGTCCTCAAAAGAATCGGACTGGCGTTTGTGACCGCCTTCATCATTCTGTCACTGACCTTTATCCTGATCAAGCTGCTGCCCTTCCAGCGGCCCATCGGCGGCGACGCCCAGCAGATCGCTTATTTTGACAAGCAGTACAGCCTGGGCTACGTGTACCGCTTTGAAAAAGAAATGACCCAATACGGGGAATTGCTCTATAAATCGCCCAGCGATCATGGCCGGGCCTATTACTATTACCAGGTGCCCGTTCTGGAGCAGTACGGGAATTGGCTCAAGAACATCGTCACCCGCTGGGATTGGGGCTACAGCAAGACCTATCAGCCCAACGTGGCGGCGTCGGTGATCATCATGTCCCGCATCGGGTACTCCATCCGCCTGAATATTATCTCGGTGATCTTCTCCGTGCCCATCGGCATTCTGCTTGGCATCTGGGCCGCGCTGAAGAAAAACACCCTGACTGACCATACCATTTCCACCCTGGTCATGGTGTTCATTTCCATTCCGAGTTTCGTTTTGATTTCCTTTGTGCTGCGCATTTTCTGCTATTCCCTGGACTGGCTGCCCTCCACCTGGCCGCCGGACACCGCCCCCTTGGGCGCGCGGATCAAGGGATACATCATTCCCGTGTTCTGCCTGTCCTTCGGCTCCATCTGCGGCTACTGCCGCTTCACCCGCGCCGAACTGTGCGAGGTGATGGAGAGCGATTACCTGCTCCTGGCCCGCACCAAGGGCCTGACCCGGCGGCAGGCCATCGTGCGCCACGCCCTGAAAAACGCCATGGTGCCCATCTTCCCCTCCATCCTGGCGGAGTTCATCGGCATTCTGGGCGGCAGCATGATCCTGGAATCTTTGTATGGCATTCCGGGCATCGGCAAGCTCTTTGTGCTGTCGCTGAATTATAAGGATTATGATATCCTGTTCGTGGATATGGCCATCTTTACCACCATCAGCCTGCTGGCGGGCGTGGTGCTGGATCTGAGCTATGGCTTTATCGACCCCAGGATCAGAATGGGGGCGAAAAAATAATGGCGGAGCAGAACAGACAATTCCAAAGCGACGATTTCGTGCTGGTGCAGCAAAACAAACGCATCACCGATAAGAAGCTGGATTCCAAGCCCACCACCTTCTTCAAGGACGCCTTCCGGCGCTTTTGCAAAAATAAGTCCTCCGTGGTGGGGGCCATCATTCTTTCCATCCTGATCCTGCTGGCGATCTTCGTGCCCCTGCTGTCCTCCTCCAATATTACCAACGTGCGCACCTCCGAAAAATTCCTGGCCCCCAAGCTGTTTGCCGCGGGCACCGGCTTTTGGGACGGCACCCGGAAAAAGGAGCATGTGGTGTATGACGCGGTGAACGGCGTGCCCGCCCTGTCCGACAAATATTCCGTGGAGGCCATCAAGAAGTCCCTGGTGTCCCTGAAGGTGGAGCCGGAGGTAAGCTATATCGACGCCGCCAGCCAGTACGGCACCGGCGGCCAGATCGTGGTGGCCACCGACGCGGCCGTGGCGGACAAGGACGTGTATATGTCCTCCAAGCCCATCTCCTTTACCAATAAGGGCGGCTATACCCTGGACATCCAGTTCGGCCAGGAGGAGGACGTGAACGCCTCCAAGCTGGGAGAATACAGCGTGTACTTAAAATCCGGCGACCGGCCCCAGGACCGGCTGGTCATCCGGGATTTCAGCCGGGATTACAGTCCCATTTCCGTGAACATCAGCGATCTGATGAAGGACGCTGGCCTGAGCTCCATGACCGCCCAGGTAGTCTTTGAGGTGCGCTCCACCCCCGACGCCCTGCGCTATATCCTCATCGACAGCGTGAAGCTCTCCGGCGGCGCCCGGGCCAAGAACCTGGACGTGCTGGAGGAGGTGTCCTTCGACAACGCCACGGTGATGATCAATAACTCCGATACAGGCAGCATGGCCTACTGGGCCTGCTCCGGCCGCAAGGGCATCCACAATTCCGAGCTGTACTACTGCGACTATGTGATCGACACCTATATGCTGGTCTACGGCGACGCCGACCTGGTGACCTATTCCGCCACGGAATTCAACGCCTGGGTGGACCAGGGCCTGTGCAGCTATGATTACAAGGTGGGCCCCGAATCCTTCGTGCGCCTGAGCGACGACTGTCCCATTGACTCCGTGGAAAGCCAGACCGTGCTGACGGTGACCAAGAAGCTGTCCAGCGTCACGGCCCGGGGCTACAACTACCGGAAAATGGGCTACGATAAAATGCCCTCCTTTATCCTGGGCACCGACGCTTCGGGCTTCGACCTGTTCAAGCGGGCCTTCGCGGGCCTTCGCACCTCGCTGATCCTGGGCGTATGCACGGCGGCGTTCTGCTTCGTGTTCGGCCTGATCTGGGGCTCCATTTCCGGTTACTTCGGCGGCAACGTGGACCTGTTCATGGAGCGCTTCTGCGAAATCCTGAGCGGCGTGCCCTGGATCGTGATCATGACGCTGTGCATCCTGCACCTGGGCAACAACTTCATCACCTTCTTCCTGGCCCTGTGCATGACCGGGTGGATGGGCACCGCCGCCCGCACCCGCACCCAGTTTTACCGCTTCAAGGGCCGGGAATACGTGCTGGCCTCCCGCACCCTGGGCTCCTCGGATATCCGGCTGATCTTCAAGCATATCCTGCCCAACTCCATGGGCACCATCATCACCTCCAGCGTGCTGATGATCCCCAGCGTCATTTTCTCCGAAGCCACCCTGGCCTATCTGAACCTGGGCCTGCAGGGGCAGCAGAGCTTCGGCGTCATGATGTCCACCAACCAGCAGTACCTGAGCATTTCCCCCAACCTGGTCATCTTCCCCGCCGTGATCATCGCGCTGATGATGATCTCCTTCAATCTGTTCGGCAACGGGCTGAGAGACGCCTTCAATCCGTCCCTGAAAGGAAGTGATTAAGATGATGGAAAACCGCGAAACCGTTCTGTCTGTCCAGCATCTTGTCATCAATTTTAAAACGGACCACGGCATTTTAAAGGCCGTGCGGGACGTGTCCTTTGATTTAAAGCAGGGCGAAACCCTGTGCATCGTGGGCGAATCCGGCTCCGGCAAGTCCGTCACCTCCAAGGCCATCATGGGCATCCTGGCCAACAACGCCATCATCGAGGGCGGCCATATCATGTACCGGGGAGAAGATCTGCTGGAAGTGTCCGAGGATGAATTCTATAAAATCCGCGGCCATAAGATCGGCATGATTTTCCAGGACCCCCTGTCCTCCCTGAACCCCATCGTGAAAATCGGCAAGCAGATCACCGAAGCCATGCTGATCAATTCCGATAAGCTGAAAACCATGTACAACGATTTGATCAGCGACGATCTGATCCGCTACAAAAATACCCTGGCGAAAATGAACATCGCCATCGAGAACGAAAAGAAAAAGCTGGACGCCCTGATCGCCGTCACCGAGGCCCAGGAGGGCCGCACCCCTCAGCAAAAGGCCCAGGACAAGGCCATGATCCGGCAGAAGCAGGAAGAGTTCAAGCAGTTTGAAAAGGAAACCCGGGAAAAATATCAGGAAAAGGCCAAGGAATACAAGGCCATCCTGACCGAAACCGAAAAGGAAGCCAAGCGCAAGGTGGCCGCTTACAAAGAAGAAGTGACCGCCGAATATAAGCAAAAGGAAAAGGCCCTCAGGCAGCAGATGGCCGCCGCCTCCGGCAAGGAAGAAAAGGAACGGCTGCAAAAGGAACTGGAGCAGGAAAAGGAAGCCTTCACCAATAAGCTGTCCATCACCAAGGCGGAGGCCAAGCGCCGCGCCCTGCAAATCATGAAGGAAGTGGGCATTCCCGAGCCGGAAAAGCGCTACAACCAATATCCCTTTGAGTTTTCCGGCGGCATGCGCCAGCGCATCGTCATCGCCATCGCCCTGACCGCCTCCCCCGAAAT
>CAMOUF010000056.1 GCA_946626395.1 uncultured Clostridia bacterium | reverse complement strand
GGCCAGCTTCTCCGCGCTCAGGAGAACGCAAAGAGGCTGGCTGTTTTTATGATAGCGGTGAAGTTACCAAAGGAAAACGCTGGGCCAGAAGCATAATGAATACAAGCATGTTTTCGTTTCTTATCGTAACAGCGGAATGGAGTCATGTTGTAACATGATTGCTGGCTTCCGCTGTTACGATAAGAAACGAAAACATGCTTGTATTCATTATGCTTCTGGCCCAGCGTTTTCCTTTGGTAACTTCACCGCTATCATAAAAACAGCCAGCCTCTTTGCGTTCTGCTGAGCGCGGAGAAGCTGGCCGTTTTTAGGCTTTTTATGTTTCAATGGCTGTAACCGTCAGCAAATCTCCGTCCACTTTAAAGCGGATGTTCATGCCAGCGTAACCCATGCCGTACACCCGGCTGGGGTCATGCTGGTAGGAGGGCCGGGGATCCTGGGCCAGGATATCCAGGACTGCCTCCCGGTGCTCCGGGGAGATTTTTTGCAGCCAGGCTTCCGGGCATTCCTCCCGCAGCCTCCGTTCCCACCGATCCCCCGCAAAGCCGCTTTGGGCGTCGGGATGGCAGTCGGCGTAGGGCAGGTAGGGCTTGATATCGAAGATTGGCGTGCCGTTCATCAGGTCGGCCCCCGCTACAACGATCACCGGGCCCTCCGGCGTTTGAAGAAAGATGTCGTGGATTTTCACGCAGCTCAGCCCGATGGGATTGGGCCGGAAGGGGGAGCGGGTGGCGAACACCCCCATGCGGGTGTTGCCTCCTAAGCGGGGCGGGCGTACGGTGGGCGACCAGGCGTCCCGTTTGGCCTCTGAAAACTCCCAGATCAGCCATAGATGGGAAAAGTCCTCCAGCCCCCGCAGGGCGTCCGGGTTCCGGTATTCCGGCTCGAACACGATCCGGGACAGGGCGGAGGGGGCCAGGCCGCTCTGGCGGGGAATGCCGAACTTGGCCTCAAACCCGTTGTAAATCCGCGCGATGATTTTCATGGCGCGGGGATCAGCGGATGGCCAGGTGCACCACGCTGCACGGGGGCAGGGTGGCGATGAGGCCGGAAGTGGTCATGGTGAAGGACACGAAGGGCTGGTCGGCCACCAGGTCGGGGTCGTCGAAGGTGTTGTGGTCTTCCATGGCTCCGGTGAGCATCCGGCCCACCACATGGGTGGGTTTTAAGCCGTTGGTCAGGATGGTGACCACCTGGTTATCCTTGAGCCCGGGGTTGACCAGCGTCACATGGACGGTGCCGTCCGGCGCGATGGAAGCGGACTCCTGCAGCGCGGGCAGCTTGACGTCTCCTTCTTCGATTTCACCGGTCAGCAGATGGCTGTCCAGCAATTCGTTTTCCTGGTGATCGGCAAAGAGCTTGAACACGAAATAGGTGGGGGTCAGCAGCATCCGGGGGCCTTCGGTGAGGATCATGGCCTGGAGCACATTCACCAGCTGGGCGATATTGGCCATGCGCACCCGGTCGCAGTGCTTGTTGAAAATGTTCAGGTTCAGGGCGGCCACCATAGCGTCCCGCATGGAATTCTGCTGGTAGAGGAAGCCGGGGTTGGTGCCCTCCTCCACGTCGTACCAGGTGCCCCATTCGTCCACCATCAGGCCCACCTTTTTCTCGGGGTCATATTGATCCATGATGGCGCTGTGGCGGGTGATGAGCTCTTCCATGAACAGGGTTTTTTTCAGGGTCTCGTAATAATCTTTGACGGTAAAGCCCAGGGCATGGCCCTTTTCCTTCCAGGTGTGGGGCACGGTGTAATAATGCAGGGACAGGCCGTCCATGTACTTTCCTGCGTTTTTCATCAGGGTTTCCGTCCAGTGGTAGTCGTTGGCGTTGGCCCCCGCGGCGATTTTGAAAATCTTGTTCTTGCCGTACTGGCGCACATAGGTCTGATATTTGCGGTACTCGTTGGCATAGTATTCGGCGGTCATGTTGCCGCCGCAGCCCCAGGGCTCGTTGCCCATGGCGAAGAAGGCCACCGGGAAGGGGGCTTCGCTGCCGTTTTCCTTGCGCAAAGCGGCCATGGGGGAGATGCCGTCAAAGGTCATGTACTCCACCCATTCGTTCATTTCCTGCACCGTGCCGCTGCCCACGTTGCCGTTCACATAGGCCTCGCAGCCGATCTGGCGGCAGAGCTCGAAAAACTCATGGGTGCCGAAGCTGTTGTCCTCGGTGACGCCGCCCCAATGGGTGTTCACCATTTTTTTGCGCGTTTCCTTGGGGCCTACGCCGTCCTTCCAATGGTATTCATCGGCAAAGCAGCCGCCGGGCCAGCGAAGAACCGGCAGGCTGATATCCCGCAGGGCCTGCACCACATCTTTTCGCATGCCGTTTTCATTGGGGATTTCGGAATCTTCGCCCACATACAGGCCGCCGTAAATGCAGCGCCCCAGATGCTCCGAAAACTGACCCTGGATTTCCTTGCGGATATGGCCCTTGGTAACCTGGGTGTTGATAATCAGCTGGTTCATGGCGTGCTTCTCCTTATTGATTTTCATTCAGGATATTTTCGATGCGGTCAAGCTCTTCCTGGGTAAGGGGCGGGGCGGAAACGATCTGCACGTTGTCGATGATCTGCTCCGGACGGCTGGCCCCGATGAGGGCGGAGGTGACCACCTCATCCCGCAGCACCCACTGGAGCGCCAAATGGTTCAGCTTCTGTCCGCGCTCGTCGGCAATTTCCTTGAGCGCGCGGATTTTTTGCGTTTTATCTTCGGTGAGGCTTTCGGGCTTTAAGAACCGGGGATCCTTGGCGATCCGGGAATCGGCGGGGATTCCGTCCAGATATTTGCCGGTGAGCATGCCGCTGGCCAGGGGCGCAAAGCAGATGCAGCCCACCTTTTCTTCCCGCAGCACGTCGGTCAGCCCGTCCTCGATCCAGCGGTTCAGCATGGAATAGCTGGGCTG
>CAMOUF010000055.1 GCA_946626395.1 uncultured Clostridia bacterium | reverse complement strand
GTATTGAAAAGAGCCTGACGCCCCCGGACGAAATCACCGAAAACATCTTTGCTATGGATGGAGCCACCCGGGAGGCAAAGGGCATCAAGTCCTTGCCCGGTACGCTGCGGGAAGCTATCGACTGCCTGAAAGAGGACGCTGTGATTTGCTCCTGCCTGGGCGATCACGTGCTTTCTCAGTATGTGGAGGGCAAGGAAAAGGAATGGGACGCTTATCGCACCCACGTGAGCAAGTGGGAAATCGAGCGGTATATCGTGATGTACTGAGTCTCTAAACCGAAAGAGTGGGGAAGGAGGGAACCAGGAGTGGCCAGGATCGTGATTGCCAGCGCTGCAGAAGAAAGCCGGGAAAAGCTGTCCCAGCTGCTGGTTTCCTCCGGGTTTACCGTATTTCGCTGCTGCGCCTCGGGAAGCGAATTGAGGCGCACCATCAACGAATGCGAGGACGGCATCGTGGTGCTGATAGGCGTGTTGTCGGATTGCAAGCCGGATGAGCTGCATTGGGATTATGGGGACAGAATCCAAATCCTATGGATCGCCAGACCCATGGTGCTGGAAAGCTGCGAAACGCCGGAGATTTTCCGATTGCCGCTGCCGCTGTCCTCCCAGGCGCTGATCGGGGCGGTGCAGATGCTGAGCCAACTGCACCAGATGCGCTTGCCCAAGCGGGCAGGAACGGAAAAAGAAACTGTAGACCAGGCCAAGCAGCTTCTCATGAAGCAGCACGGCATCACCGAGCCGGAAGCCCATCGGGCCATGCAGCAGTACGCCATGAACCATGGCATCAAAATGGCCGATTACGCGGCGCAAATCATCAAGTTATCAAAGAGGATAGAGTGATGAAGGATCGACAATATCCGTTATATCATGAGGAATTGGAGCACGAAAGCTGCGGCGTGGGGGCCATCGTGGATCTGAGCGGCAAAAGCACGCACCGCACCGTGGATCAGGCGCTGTCCATCGTGGAGCGCCTGGCCCATCGAGCGGGCAGCGACGCCCTGGGCACCACCGGCGACGGCGTGGGCATCATGACCAATCTGCCCCATGCCCTGTTTTCTGCCTGGGCCCAGGAGGAAGGCATCAGTCTGGGCAATCCCGGTGATTACGGCGTGGGCATGTTTTTCCTGCCGGAGGACGAGGTGGGCGCGGAGAACATCCGCCGCATTTTTGAGCAGCTTGCTTCCTCCGAAGGGCTGACGGTTCTGGGCTGGCGGAACGTGCCCTGCCATCCTGCCCAGCTTGGAGCCGGAGCCCGCCGCACCATGCCCCGTATCCGGCAATGCTTTTTGAATCGTCCCGCTTCCATCGCCGCCGGCGCGGATTTTGACCGGCGGCTCTATATTTTGCGCCGGGTGTTTGAAAAGCAGGATACCGATACCTACATCTGTTCCCTGTCCAGCAAAACCATCGTGTATAAGGGCATGATGCTGGTCAGCCAGCTGCGCTCGTTCTATGACGATCTCCAGGATGTGCGCTATACCTCGCAAATGGCCCTGGTGCATTCCCGCTTTTCCACCAACACCTTCCCTTCCTGGAGCAAGGCCCATCCTCAGCGGATGCTGCTGCACAATGGCGAAATCAACACCATCCGGGGCAACCATGACCGGATGAAGGCCCGGGAAGAAACCATGCGTTCTGCTGTGCTGGGCGAAGAAATGCGCCGGGTGCTGCCTGTGGTGCAAGACGGCGGCAGCGACAGCCAGATGCTGGACAATACCCTGGAATTTCTGTACATGAACGGCTTTCCGCTGTCTTTGGCGGGGATGATCCTGCTGCCGGAGCCCTGGCAGGGGCAAAAGCACTTTTCTCCCTGGCGGGATCTGTACCGCTATTATGCCACCATGATGGAGCCCTGGGACGGCCCGGCGGCCATTCTCTATTCCGATGGGGACACGGTATGCGCTTCTCTGGACCGCAACGGTCTGCGCCCCCTGCGCTGTGCTCTGACCGACGATAAGCGGCTGATCCTCTCCTCCGAGGCGGGGGGGTTGTTTGAAGAGAACGCCCATATCCTGCGCCGATGGAAGTTAAAGAGCGGCGACGTGCTGGAAGCAAACTTAAGCACCGGAGAACTGCTGGAAAGCGAAGCATTGAAAACCCGCTATGCCCAGGCCCAGCCCTATGCCGATTGGATGCGGCATTTGATTCATCTGCATGATCTGCCCACGGCGCAGCATAAGGAAGAAATCACGGATGAAGCCCAGCGGGTCAAGCTGTGCAAAGCCTTCCATTATACCCAGGAGGATATGCAAAATATCCTCCTGCCCATGGCGAAGAACGGTACGGAGCCCATCGTGTCCATGGGCGCGGACGAACCCATCGCGAGGCTTAGCAAAACCCATCCTTCCTTATTCGATTATTTCAGGCAGCGCTTTGCTCAGGTGACCAATCCGCCCATCGACGCCCTGCGGGAGAAAATCAAGACCGACTGCTCCATCTATATCGGGGACGACGGCAATCTGCTGACCGGCGGCCCGGACAACTGCACCGTGCTGGAATTGCCCTCGCCGGTGCTGACGGAGGAGGAATTGGGCCGCATCCGGGCGCTGGATCATCCTGCTTTTTCGGTGCGCACGATTTCCCTTTTATATGCCAAAGAAACGAGCCTGCGCGCCGCGCTGGACGCTTTCTTTGCCGCCTGCGATCAGGCGTGCACGGAGTGCATCAATATCCTGATCCTGTCTGACAAGGGCGTGGATGAAGACCATTTGGCTATTCCCTCCCTGCTGGCGGTGTCCGCTCTGGAGCAGCACCTGATCCACATCAAAAAGCGCACGGCGGTTTCCGTGATCCTGGAGAGCGGGGAGCCTCGGGACGTGCACCAACTGGCCCTGCTGATCGCCTACGGGGCCCGGGCAGTGAATCCCTATCTGGCCCATGGCTGCATCAAGGACCTTTGCGCCAAAGGCCAGGTGCAAAAGGAGCCGGAGACAGCCATCCGGGATTATGACCGGGCGCTGACCGCCGGGGTGCTGAAAACCGCCTCCAAGATGGGCGTTTCCACCCTCCAGGCTTATCAGAGCGCCCAGCTGTTCGAGGCCGTGGGTCTGGACGAAAAATTCGTGGAAACCTGCTTCACCAACACCCCCTATGCGTTGGGTGGAGCAGACTTGCATACCATCGAAACGGACAGCCGCTTTCATCATGCCGCCGCTTTTGCCGGAGCGGAAAGGGGCCTGCCCAGCATTGGTGTGCACAAGCTGCGCACAGGCGAGGGCACGGAGGAGCATCTCTATGCTCCTGAAACCATTCATCTGTTGCAGCAGGCGGTGTGGACGAATGATGAAATACTGTTTGAGCAATACGCTCAGCGCGTGGAAAACGAAGGGCCCCGCACCATCCGCTCCATGCTGACCTTTGATTTTGACGCTTGCCGGGCAATTTCCCTGGAGGAAGTGGAAAGCGCCGCTGAAATCGTTCGGCGCTTCCGCACCGGGGCCATGAGCTACGGCTCCATTTCCCAGGAAGCCCATGAGTGCATGGCCCAGGCCATGAACCATTTGGGCGGCAAGAGCAACAGCGGCGAGGGAGGCGAACTGCCCGCACGCTATGGAACGAATCTCAATTCGGCCATCAAGCAGGTAGCTTCCGGCCGCTTTGGTGTTACAAGGGAATACCTGCTTTCCGCCAAGGAGATCCAGATCAAAATGGCTCAAGGCGCGAAACCCGGCGAGGGCGGCCATCTGCCGGGGGCCAAAGTGACCGACAGCGTGGCGAAAACCCGCTGCTCCACCCCGGGTATTTCCCTGATTTCTCCGCCGCCGCACCATGATATTTACTCCATCGAGGATCTGGCCGAGCTGATCTACGATCTGCAATGCGCAAACGAGCAGGCCAAAATCACCGTCAAATTGGTTTCCTCCACCGGCGTTGGTACCATCGCCAGCGGGGTTGCGAAAGCCGGAGCGGGCGGCATCCTGATTTCCGGCGGCGAGGGCGGCACGGGAGCCGCGCCGATGAGCAGCGTGCATCACGCTGGCTTGCCCTGGGAAATCGGCCTGGCCGAAGCCCATCAGGTGCTGTGCCGAAACCGCCTTCGCCAGAAGGTGACGCTGGAAACGGACGGCAAGCTGATGACCGGCCACGACGTGATGGTAGCGCTGCTGCTGGGGGCGGAGGAATTTGGCTTCGCCACCGCGCCGCTGATCACCATGGGCTGCCGGATGATGCGGGTGTGCCATCTGGGCACCTGCCCCTTCGGCATCGCCACGCAAAATCCGGAGCTGCGCAAACGCTTTATCGGCAAGCCGGAATATGTGGAGCGGTTCATGCTCTTCATCGCGGAGCAGATGCGGCGCATCATGGCAAAGCTGGGCGCGCGCACAGTGAATGAGCTGGTGGGCCGCAGTGATCTGCTGAAAATGAAGCCGGACGCGAAAATGGATTTGAGCGACCTCATTGGCTTTGCCCGGAACACGCATTATCAGCCAGACGCAAAGCATGATTTTCATTTGAGTGAGCGCACAGACGCCCGGCTTTTCCAGGATCACGTGCACCTCATGACCACCGACCGGGCCTTCGGCACGATGCTGAAGGGCGACCGGCACATCCAGGCCCAAGGCTGCGGCGGGCAATCCTTCGGGGCGTTTTTGCCGCAAGGCCAGCAGATCACCCTGTACGGCGTGGCCAACGATTACCTGGGCAAGGGCTTGTCCGGCGGCACGATTGCTGTGTGTCCCCCGGTGGACAGCGTGTGGAAGCCGGAAGATACCCTGATCGGCAATGTGGCGTTGTACGGTGCCACTTCGGGCCAGGCCTTCATTGCCGGGATGGCGGGCGAACGCTTCGCCGTGCGCAATTCCGGGGCCTGGGCCGTGGTGGAGGGCGTGGGCGATCACGGCTGCGAATACATGACCGGAGGCCGGGTGGCGGTGCTGGGAACCGTGGGCGATAACTTTGCCGCAGGCATGAGCGGCGGCATCGCCTGGGTGCTGGATGAAAAGGATACATTAAAGGATCATATGAACCCGGGCCACGTGAAAATCTACGCCGTCACGTCCAATCAGGCGGGTGAATTGCAGCGTCTGTTGCAGCTGCACGAGCGGGCCACGGGCTCCAAAAAAGCCAAAGAGATCCTCACCCATTTTGATTCGTATCTGCCCAAATTCAAAGCGGTGATCTCCGACGAATACTTATCCTTCCTGAAAGGGGCGTGACGGTATGGGCAAGGCTACAGGATTTATGGAATATTCCCGGACGGAAAACCCGTACCGGGACGCGCG
>CAMOUF010000054.1 GCA_946626395.1 uncultured Clostridia bacterium | reverse complement strand
CCGCGCCCGGGCCAGCGACGAGGCGCAGTCCGCGCAGGCGGTGATCAGGGCGTTCAGCTGCTCCGCGTCCCGGTCTGTGAACGATGCTTCTTTTAATAAAACGCTGGTGTAATCCGCCGCCTGATTGGCAAATTTCACGGCGGCCTGGGTGGCAGCGTGGGACAGGGGCAGCAGGGACAGGCTGCGCTGCACCTGGGCCGCCCCGGCGCTGACCTGGTTCAGGTATTGGGCCTCGGGGCCCTGCTGGGAAGAAAGGAGCGCCTTGTTCAGCGCCAATTCCATGTCCTCCATCTGCCGCAGGGCAGAGAGGATGGCCCCGTCGTATATCTCCCGGAGCCGGGCTTCGCTGCGCTCGGACCGGTGAATGGCCCGCACCGCCACCCCGGACACCGCGGACAGGCCCAGCAGCAGGACGAGCAGGGCAATGGGAAAGATGCGCTTTCGCATGAGGAAATCCTCCTTGGGTCATTGCAAAGGATAAGGCGATGCACGAAAAATTGGTTCAGTGCAAAATCTTGTGGGAACATCAATCCATTCATGGTTTTTTCCTCCATAAAGCATTGGAAAAGGAAGATCAGCGTCTATCAATTCCTTGATTGCTTTCTCGGAGGGGGGTGTGGGGGGAACCGCTCTTTGGCATCCAAAGAGCGGTTCCCCCCACAAACTTTTTCATTAAGCCTGAAAATTTACACCGCGAAGGCGTGGGCGCCGATGGTCAGGCGCACCTCCCGGCTCCAGATCCAGGCGCTGGTGGAGGTGGCGGGGTTGTAATAATACACGCAGCCGCCGGTGGGATCCCAGCCGTTCATGGCGTCCCGGGCGGCGCGGATGGCGTCGCCGTCAGGAGATAAGTTGATCTGCCCGTCCGCCACACAGTCAAAGGCCCCGGCCTGGTAAATCACGCCGCTGATGGTGTTGGGAAAAGAGGCGGAACGCACCCGGTTCAGCACCACGGCGGCCACGGCTACCTTGCCCAAATAGGGTTCTCCCCGGGCTTCCGCGTGCACCAGCCGGGCCAGGGTATAAATTTCGCTTTCGTTGTAGCTGCCCGCCGGGGCCGTGTCGGACAGGGAAATGCCCAGGGCGGCGGCGGTGGCGGGGCCCACCACCCCGTCGGCCCGCAGGCCGTTTTTGCGCTGAAACCAGAGCACCGCGTCATAGGTGGCCTGGCCGTAAATGCCGTCGGCCGGGGCGTCCATATAGCCGTATTGCCGCAGCCGCTGCTGAATGCGGGTCACGTCCCCGCCCCGGTCCCCCCAGGCTACGGCCCCTTCCGCGCTTTGGATGCCCGCAAACAGCAGCAGCACGCACAGCGCCGCCGCGCACCATTTCTTCATTCCCTCACGCCCTTTCTTTCTTTTCGTATTGTGGCCGGGATCCCGGGCGATTATACCCGGCGCGGCGCACGAAAAAAGCCGCTTCACGTCTGTGCGCAAAGCGGCGGGTTCAGTACCACAAATGGTAATACTGCGTTATTATCGATTCAAAACAAAATCTTGTAGGATACCAGTCTATCCATGGCTCTTTTCTTGTAAAGCACTAAAAGAGATAGATTGTGCGTTTATCAATTCTTTGATTGCTTTCTCGGAGGGGGACGAAGCGCGGACAGCCGCCAGTGGCGGCTGTCCTGTCCACGCTGTTATTTCCTGTAAATGATCTCGTCCCGCTTGGGGCCGTTGGAGAGCATGGTCATGGGGCACTCGATTTCCTTCTCGATGAACTCCACGTACTGGCGGCACTTTTCGGGCAGCTCCTCATATTTCGTCAGGCCCCGGATATCCTGCTTCCAGCCGGGGAGGGTGACGTAGACGGGCTTGGCCCTGTCCAGCTTGGGGGTGACGGGGAAATCCTTCACCTGCTGGCCGTCGATTTCATAGGCCACGCAGACCTTGATTTCGTCCAGATAGCCCAGCACGTCCAGGTTGGTCATCACGCAGTCAGTGGCTCCCTGCACCATGCAGCCGTACCGGGTGGCCACCGCGTCGAACCAGCCCACCCGGCGGGGGCGGCCCGTTTTCGCGCCGTACTCGCCCGCGTCGCCGCCCCGGCGGCGCAGCTCTTCCGCTTCGTCGCCGAACAGCTCGGTGGTGAAGGGGCCCGCACCCACGCAGGAGGAATAGGCCTTGGTCACGGCGATGACCTCTTCAAAGGCGGTGACGGGCAGGCCCGCGCCCACCGCGCCAAAGCCCGCCAGGGGCGAGGAGGAGGTGGTGAAGGGGAAGATGCCGTGGTCGGGGTCCCGCAGGGTGCCCAGCTGGCCCTCCAGCAGGATGCGCTTGCCTTCCTTGACCGCCTTGTGCAAAAATTGGGCCACGTCCCCCACCATGGGCTCGATGGACTTGGCCAGGGCGTAATACTTTTCGGTCAGCTGGTCCACGTCCATCAGGGGCTTGTGATACAGGTTTTCCAGCATGGCGTTTTTCAGCTTGGCCGCGTTGGTCAGCCGCTGGCGCAGAATATCCTTGTCCAGCATCTGGCACAGCTGCACGCCGATCTTCATATACTTGTCCCCGTAGAAGGGGGCGATGCCGGATTTGGTGGAGCCGAAGGAGGCCTTGCCCAGCCGCTCTTCCTCATAGCAGTCGAAGGCCACATGGTATTCCATCAGCACCTGGGCGCGATCGGAAATCAGCAGCCTGGGCGCGGGCACGCCCCGGTCCGTCAGGGTTTTGATTTCGGCCAGCAGCGCTTCAATGTCCAGCGCCACGCCGGGGCCGATCACGTTGATCACATGCTGGTGGCAGGCCCCGGAGGGCAGAAGATGCAGGGCAAACTTGCCGTAATCGTTGATGATGGTGTGGCCCGCGTTGGCCCCGCCCTGAAAGCGGATCACAATATGGCTGTTCTCGGCCAGCATGTCCGTAATTTTCCCTTTTCCTTCATCGCCCCAGTTGGCGCCGACGATCGCGCGTACCATATGGAAACCCCTCCTGTATAAATGAATAAGATTTTTGCGGTGGAACCGCTTTTGTGTCAAAAGCGGTTCCACCGCGCCCCTTCCGAAAACCGATTCGGGACGGAAGGGGATGATTCTTTAGGGATTGCTTCCCCCGTGTTACAAAACCTGAATGATTCTGCTGACCGCTTCCTTGGTATTCTCCAGGGTATTGAAGGCCGTCAGCCGGAAATAGCCTTCTCCAGCCGGGCCAAAGCCCTCGCCGGGGGTGCCCACCACATGGGCCTTTTTCAGCAACAGATCAAAGAAATCCCAGGAGGGCATGTTGTTCGGCGTCTTCATCCAGATATAGGGCGCGTGCACGCCGCCGAACACCTGGATGCCCGCGCTTTCCAGCCCTTCCCGGATGACCCGGGCGTTCTCGTGGTAATAGGCGATGTTTTCCATGTTCTGCTTCTGCCCCTCGGGGGAGTACACCGCCGCGGCGGCCACCTGAACGGGATAGGAAACGCCGTTGAATTTGGTGGCCTGGCGGCGGCCCCAGAGGCGGTTCAGGGATACGCCGTCAAAAACCAGCTCCTTGGGCACGATGGTGTAGGCGCAGCGGGTGCCGGTGAAGCCCGCGGTCTTGGAGAAGGAGCAGCATTCCATGGCGCATTTCTTCGCGCCGGGGATTTCAAAAATGCTCCGGGGAATGGCCGGGTCGGAAATGAAGGCTTTATAGGCCGCGTCGTATACGATCAGGGCGTCGTTTTTCAGGGCCCAGTCCACGAATTTTTGAAGCTGCTCTTTGGTCAGCACCGTGCCGGTGGGGTTGTTGGGATAGCAAAGATAGATCACATCCACCGGTTTGTCCGGCAGGGGCGGCACAAAGCCGTTTTCCGCGTTGCAGGGCAGATAGGTCAGGCCCGTCCATTGGCCGTTTTCATATTGGCCCAGGCGGCCCGCCATAGCGTTGGAATCCACGTACACGGGATACACCGGGTCGGTGACGGCGATTTTCGCGTCAGGGCCGAACAGCTCCTGCAAATTGCCCACGTCGGATTTCGCGCCGTCGGAAATGAACACCTCGTCCCTGCCGATTTCCACCCCCCGGGCGGCGTAATCGCTGGCGATGATGGCGTCGATGAGAAAATCATAGCCAAAGTCCGGCCCGTAGCCATGGAAGCCCCGGGGCGTGCCCATCTCGTCGGCGGCCCGCTTCATGGCGTCCACCACGGCGGGCACCAGGGGCCGGGTCACATCGCCGATGCCCAGGCGCAGAATGTCCGTGCCGGGGTTCTGGGCGGCGTATTCTTTCACCCGTTTGGCGATTTCAGCAAACAAATATCCGGCAGGCAGCGTGGCCAGGTTGGTGTTGATTTTCATGAGAAGCCTCCAATTTCAGGACAAGTTTTCAGCCCTTTTAATATTGCCGCATTTGCATCAAAGTGGGAGGAAGCACAAATGAAACAAACGCGAAAGGTAGGGGCGGATATTATCCGCCCGCAGCGACATGCTTAGATCTGCTTTTTTTCAAAGCCTGCCCAGCACACGTTTTCAAACAAGTCTTCGATTTTTCCATCGTCATGTTTGATAAACCATTGAACAGGATTATTTTCGATGTAAGCATACGCCGCTTCATATTCTTTCTGGTTTCGGATAATATGGTCATAGAAGGATTTTTGCCATGGTGAATATCCCAGCTGTTTTGAAACCCACCGTTTCATTGATCCTACTACAGTGGATAAGGTAGGCGTATTGGAATTCTGCCCATTGCTATCCGACCAGAAGTAAAGCAGGAGATGTACGTGATCGGGCATGATGCAGAAATGTTTGACTTCGATCTGTCTATAATGCTCGGGAATAGAAAGAATCGAAGTTTTTACTGTCTTTCCTGCCTTTGTCAGCGGATCAACAGCAGGCGGGCGGATAATATCCGCCCCTACATTTTCTGGGAGCCAGCAAAACACATCCTCCATTGCGCTCTGGGTCCAAAACAAGTTCCGCCGAGGAGACGTACATACCGTGATAAAGTATATACGATTTTCAGCGTAATTGAAACCCTCCAGACGGTTCTTTTTTCGTTTTGGATTATTCCCATCCATCATAAATGCCTCATCCAAAGATGGCTGAAAACAAAAAACTTATTATTCTTCTAATATTCGATATTGTAAGAAAAACTCAGTCCTCCAGCCATTCCCCGTCGTACACGAAGGCGGCGGGGCCGGTCTGGTAAACGTGGTTGTCGTCGGCGTTCCAATGCAGTTGCAGGTTGCCGCCGGACAGCTTCATCTGCACGGTGCGGTCGCTGAGGCCGGCCAGCACGGTGGCCACCAGGCTGGCGCAGGCGCCGGTGCCGCAGGCCAGGGTTTCCCCCGCGCCCCGCTCCCATACCCGCATTTGCAGGATGCCGCGGTCAATGACCCGCACGAATTCCACATTGGTGCGCCGGGGGAACAGGGGATGATGCTCGATCATGGGGCCGATGGTGGGCAGGTCGATGACCTCCGGGTCCCGCACGAACAGCACCGCGTGGGGATTGCCCATGTTCACGCAGGTGATGAACCAGGTTTGGCCCATGATCTGCAGCCGGTGGCGCAGCACGATTTCTCCGGGCAGGTCCACGGGAATCAGCCGGGGGTTCAGCTCCGGGGTGCCCATGTCCACCTTCACCCGGTTCACCTTGCCGCCCTCCACGTCCAGTTCGATGATCTTCAGGCCGCCCTTGGTGTCGATGGTCAATTGGGTCTTGTCAGTCAGCCCCCGTTCGTAGACGTACTTGCCCACGCACCGGATGCCGTTGCCGCACATGCCCGCTTCGCTGCCGTCGGAATTGAAGATGCGCATGCCGAAGTCCGCCGTGTCGCTGGGCTCGATCAGGATCAGCCCGTCCGCGCCCACGCCGAAATGGGGGCGGGACATGACGATGGCCAGGCGCTCGGGATCGTTGACCACCTCTTCAAAGCAATTCACATAAATATAATCGTTGCCGATGCCGTGCATTTTCGTAAACCTCATGCCGCTGCCTCCTTCCGGCTTTATCCTTAACAAGTATATGATGCGCAGCCGGGGGCGGTTACATCCGCTCCGGCGCGGAAACGCCGATGAGATACAGCCCGGTTTTGATCACGGCCCGGGTGGCTTGGGTCAGTTCCAGCCGCGCGGCGGTGGCGGCAGGGTCGTCGTCCAGGATGCGGTGCTCGTAGTAATATTTATTGTAAGCCTTGGCGATTTCCGTGGTGGCCCGGGTGACGATGGAAGGCTCGTTGCGCAGGCAGGCTTCGCTGACCGCCTCGGGGAAACGGGACAGCAGCCGCAGCAGGGCCTGGGCCTCGTCATCTGTGAGGGCGGAATAATCCGGAGCGGCGGCGCTTTCCGGGGCCTTGCGCAGCACGGACCCGCACCGGGCGTAGGTGTACTGCACATAGGGCCCGGTTTCGCCGTCAAAGTTCAGCGCCCGATCCCACCAGAAGTCGATATCCTTGATGCGGTTGTTTTG
>CAMOUF010000053.1 GCA_946626395.1 uncultured Clostridia bacterium | reverse complement strand
GATGTAGCGGTTGGAGAGCTTCACCGCCGCGACCAGCGCTTCGTCGGTGATGCGCACGCGGTGATGGGCCTCGTAGCGGTCCCGCAGGCCCTTCATGATGGCGATGGTTTCCTCCTCGCTGGGCTCGTTCACCATCACCGGCTGGAACCGCCGGGCCAGGGCCGCGTCCTTTTCAATATGCTTGCGGTATTCGTCCAGGGTGGTGGCGCCGATGCACTGGATTTCGCCCCGGGCCAGGGCGGGCTTCAAAATATTGGCGGCGTCCATGGAGCCCTCGGCGGCGCCCGCGCCGATGATGTTCTGCAGTTCGTCGATGAACAGGATCACGTCGCCCCGTTTTTTCACTTCGTCCAGGGTGTTCTTGAGCCGTTCTTCAAACTCGCCCCGGTATTTGCTGCCCGCCACCATGCTTCCCATATCCAGGGAAATGATTTTCTTGTCCGCCAGGGTTTCGGGCACTGCCCCCTGATTGATGCGCTGGGCCAGCCCCTCCGCCACGGCGGATTTGCCCACGCCGGGCTCGCCGATGAGCACGGGGTTGTTCTTGGTGCGGCGGGACAGGATCTGCACGATGCGCTCGATTTCATTGACCCGGCCGATGACGGGGTCCAGCTCGCCCTTTTCGGCGGCCTCGTTCAGGTCTCGGCCGTATTTTTTCAGGGCGGAATCCCCGCCGCCGCCGGGGCGGCCTTCGCCGGTAACAGGCGCGCGGCCCAGGGCGTCCTGCACGCTCTTTTTCAGCTTTTCAATATCACAGCCCATGTTGGTCAGCACCCGCATGGCCACGCTTTCATCGTCGCCCAGCAGCGCCAGCCAGAAATGGCCCGCGGTCACGTAAGGATGGCCCAGCTTCTGGGCCTCCCGTACGCTGGTTTCCAATAGCTTTTTCACCCGGGGCGTCAGCTCCAATTGGGTGGGGGTATGGTCGCCGGTGCCGGTGATCTGCTTCACGTTTTCCATCACCGTTTCCGGAATCACGTTGTCCGGCAGGGCGGGGGCGTCGGAGCGGGCTTCCCGCAAAAGGCCAATCAAAAAGTGCTCGCTGCCCACGTAGCTGTGGCTCAGCTCCATGGCGGCTTTCTGCGCCGAAGCGATCACCCGCTGGGCCCGTTCGTTGAATCGTCCAAAAATCGGCATATCGGTTTATGTTCCTCCGTTCAGTTTTCCCCGGATCAGGGCGCTGCGGAAAGCGTCCTGGTCCTTTTCGTTCAGAATGGTCTTGGCGGCGTTCTGGATGTGGGCGGGCTGGGCCAGGGTCAGCAGCTCGTCGCACAGCGCCGTGGTAACGGGCAGCACCTTCATGGATGCCCCCAGGCGCAGATTGCTCCAGTGGTTCATAAATTCCTTCACGGGCATCCGGCGGGCGTGGGTCAGCAAGCCGTAGGAGCGGTACAGCTGATCCTGAAAGCCGATTTCGTCCTTGTCCAGGGCTTTGCCCCGGTATACGTTTTCCATTTCCGCCATTTGCCGGGCGGTGGCCGCCACGGCGTCGATGATTTCCTTTTCCGTTTTGCCCAGGGTTACCTGATTGCTCAGCTGATAAAGGTTGCCCTGCGCTTCGCTGCCTTCGCCGTAAATGCCCCGCAGGGTCAGGCCCAGCTTGGCGGCCAATTGGTTCATTTTGCCCATCTGCTTGGCCTGGGTCAGCAGCGGCAGATGCAGCATCACCGAGGCCCTGAGCCCTGTGCCCGCGTTGGTGGGGCAGGCGGTCAGGTATCCCAATTGATGGTCAAAGGCGAAGGACAATTGCTCCTGCAGCACGTCGTCAATGGAGAAGGCGTTTTCCGCCGCTTCTGTCAGATTGTCCCCCAGGCTGAAGCCCTGGATGCGCAGGTGATCCTCCTCGTTCATCATCACGGCGATTTTTTCGTCGGCCCGGATCAGCACCGCGCCGGTGTCCTCGTGCTCCATCAGGTCGGGGCTGATCAGGTGCGCTTCCATCAAGGCGCGCTTTTCATTGGCCTCCATGTCCCGGAGGGGATAAAAGGAATAGGCCTGGGGCAGGGGGCGCAGGGCGTCCAGGGTGCGCTGCACGCATTCCTCGCTTTGCTCCCGTGTGATTTTGCTGCGGAAGGGCAGGTCATCGTAATTCCGGGCCAGCCGCACCCGGGAGGATACCACGATGTCGCTCATGCTTTCTTCTCCTCCCTGGCCGGGGTCATGGCCCGCAGCTCATCCCGCAGGCGGGCCGCTTCCTCAAAGTTTTCCTCCTGCACGGCGGCTTCCATCAGGCTGCGCAGCTCCTCCATCCGGGTCTGCCGGGCCTGCTCCTCCTCGCTGACGGGAGGACGGCGGCCTGCGTGCTGGGTGCGGCCCTGGACCTTGGTGATCAGGGGCGTCAGCTCCTTTCGGAACGCCTGATAGCAGCCCGCGCAGCCCAGCATGCCGGTTTTCTGGAATTCGGCGTAGGTTTCTCCGCACTGGGGGCATTTCAGGGCGATTTCTTCTTCATCGTCGGCCAGGTGCAGCTTCCCCGCCATGGTGGATAAAATGGCGGCCAGCACGGCCTGCAAATCTCCGGCCTGATATTTTTTCAGGCATTCCCGGCACAGGTGACGGGTGGCGCTCTGGCCGCCCACCACGGTGGTCATCATCACCTCGGCCTGGTTCTTTCCGCATTCTTCGCAGAGCATAAATTCCTCCTTCGGCAGGGCGCATGATATGCATAGTATGCGCCGGGATGGCATTGGTTAAGGCGGCAAAATCAACCGTTTTCCTGCTGGGATTTTTGCTGCATCACGCTCAACAGCATGCATTTGAAAATTTTTGCCCTTAGGTTATCTTTGAGCGCCTCGGGCATGGGAGCGGACAGGGCCTGGGGGGACAGGGCCGCCGCCATGAGATGGGCTTCCTGGGGCGTCACCACCTTGCGCTCGGCCAATTGGGCGCATAAAACCTGGGCGGACTGGGCGTCCAGGCTGTCGCCCACCCGCTCCCGCAGCAGATAATTCAAATGATCCCCGGTGCTTTGCCGCACCCGCACGATGCGGATAAACCCGCCGCCTCCCCGCTGGGAGGAGGTCACATAGCCGTGATCCGGGGTAAAGCGGGTGGCCAGTACATAATTGATCTGGCTGGGGGCACAGTGAAAATACTCCGCCAGCTCGTTTCTTTTCAGCTCCACCTCCGGCTGATCCTCCTGGAGCATGGCCTTGATGAAGCTTTCAATGGTATCGCTTAATCGCATGTTCATCCCTCCAAAGAAATTGTCTTTCTTTGACCATTCGATTGTACCATAGAAAAGCGAATTGCGCAAGTTGATTTTTTTAAAATGCAAAAGAAAAACGGGAAAGGAGGTTGAATCAGCCATAGATGATCAGGCGGAACCTTTTGCAGAGCACTTTTAGCGAAGAGGCATTAGGCAATAGGCAATAGGCATTAGGCAAGAGGCAATAGGAATTAGGCAATAGAGTACAGAGTTCAGAGTGTAGAGAATATAGACGGACCCAAGGAACAAATGCAGACTTGGAACGACGAAAATATCTGAACTCTCGTTTTTCTATTGCCTTATTGACTGGTACGGCAACAGTCATGAACCCGTTTTCCCGCGCATAGGATGGGCCGAAGGGAGGCGGGGCCGGTGCGGGAGGATGTGGAAAAGCGGTGCGTCAGCCTGGGACGGTATATCGTGCGCACGGGGGCCACGGTGCGCCAGGCGGCGCAGGCCTTCGGCATGAGCAAAAGCTCAGTGCACAAGGACATGCATGATCGGCTGCGGGGGATTCATCCGGGGCTGTTTGCAGAGGTGGAGGAGATCCTGCGGTATCATCAGGCGGTGCGCCACCTGCGGGGCGGCGCGGCCACCCGCCGCCGCTGGCAGATGATCCGGGAAAAGACCCAGCATCAGTAACCGCAGGGAAAAAGAAAAGCGAAGGGCTGAAAGGGCCCTCCGCTCCAAGGGACAAGATCCCTGTTAAATTTTTTCAAACCGCAGCACGTTCCAGCTCAAAGCGGGAATTTTGATCTGGGCCCGGCCCTGATCGATAGTGCCGCCGGGGCCGGGAACGGGGGAAACGTTGCCGGGGTTTTCCTCGGTGTTCACGGCCTTCACGTCATCATGATGCAGCAGGATATGCTCTTTCAGCTTCATATCGCCAAAGGAGCGCAGGTCGATATCCAGGCAGAAATCCTCCGCCATGTCCCGGTTCACGCAGAATACGGTCACGCTGCCGTCGTCAGCTCGGGTGGCGGTGGCGTCGATGAGGGGCACGGCTTCGTAGTCCTTGCAGTCGTACACCGGGGTGTCCACGATGGCCCGAAGGGCGGTGCCCCGGCCATAGCGGCTGGCGTGCATGTAGGGATAGAAGATGGTCTGGGCCCAGCATCCGCCGCCGGTGCGGGTCATGATGGGGGCGATCACATTGACCAATTGAGCCAGGCAGGCCACCTTCACCCGGTCCGCGTTGCGCAGGAAGGTGATCAGCATGGAGCCCACCAGCAGCGCGTCCTCAAAGTTGTATACGTCCTCAAGCAAAGGCAGGGCGGGGCCCCACTTTTCCCGCTTCCAGATTTCCTTGTCCTGCTCGCTGGAATGATACCACACGTTCCATTCGTCAAAGGACAGGTTGATCTGCTTTTTCTTGTGCTTCTTGCCCTTCACCGCGTCGCAGATGGAGACCACCGTGTGGATGAACTCGTCCATGTCCATGCTGCGGGCCAGGAAGCCGGGGGTGTCGCCGGTGGGGTTGCCGTAATAGCGGTGGAGGGACACATAGTCGATGTTTTCATAGCATTCATTGAGCATGGTCAATTCCCAATCCCCGAAGGTGGGCATCTGAGAGGAGGAGGAGCCGCAGGCCACCACTTCGATGGAGGGGTCCACCCACTTCATCATCTTGGCGGCTTCGTTGGCCACCCGGCCATACTCATAGGCGGTCTTGTGGCCCATCTGCCAGGGGCCGTCCATTTCATTGCCCAGGCACCAGAGCTTGATGCCCAGGGGCTCCTTGCTGCCGTTCTGGATGCGCAGATCGGAAAACTTGCTGCCGCCTTTGTGGTTGGCGTATTCCACCACGTCCCGGGCGTTTTCGGGGCCCCGGGTGCCCAGGTTGATGGCGTACATCACTTCGCTGCCCGCCTTCTTGGCCCAGGAGGCAAACTCGTGCATGCCCACCTGATTGCTTTCCGTGGTGAACCAGGCCAGGTCCAGCCGCTTGGGCCGCTGCGCCTGGGGGCCGACGGAATCTTCCCAGTTGAAGCCGGACACGAAATTGCCGCCTGGATAACGCACCACCGGCACGCCGATTTCCCGGACCTTGTCCAGCACGTCTCTGCGGAAGCCCTGTTCATCCGCCTGGGGATGGCCGGGCTCATAGATGCCGCCGTATACGGCGCGGCCTAAATGCTCGATAAAAGAACCGTAAATCCTGGGATCGATCTGACCGATCACGTAATGCTGATCCAGGACCATGGAAGCCTTTTTCATGATGTCCTCTCCTTTGCTTTCCGCCGGGACGGCGCGTTTGATGAGGCTATTATACCAGCATCTGCCATTCTGTCAAGAAAAAGAGAACGGCACTAAGTTAGGAGTGAGGAGTGAGGAGTTGAAAATTGTTGTTCCACAACGAGCTCGTATTATGGCGCGAAGCGCCCATTATTAACACCTAACTCCTCACTCCTAATTCCTCACTAATAAAAAAATCCCCCCGGAAGATGCCCGGAGGGAAAAGGCGGCTTGATGGTCTCAGCCGTTTTTTAATTGCCGATGGAAACGAAGGAATAGCCCTTCTGCGCGGCAAAAGTTTCAGCATTGCTGCCGGTATAGCCGAAAATCGTCAGGTTGGTCACCCCGGTGAACGCGGAGGAACTGATGGAAGCGTTCCTGGGAATATAGATCTGCCGCAGGTTCAGGCAGTTGTCAAAGGCGTTGCCGCCAATGGCCCTGAGGCTTTCGGGCAGCTGGATCACTTCCGCGGCAATATTGGAGAAAGCATCCTGATCAATGAATACCAGGCTGTCGGGCAGCACGAAATCAGGGGGATCCATGGCGGGAATGACGGTAGGCTTGGGAGTGACGGTAGGCTTGGGAGTAACGGTGGGCTTCGGGGTAACGGTGGGGGCTGCGGTGACGGGGGCGCTGCTGCCGGCAAAGAATGTGTATTCTCCGCTTTCACCGCCGAATGCTTCGTCCGGATATGCTTTCAGTGTATGCCATTGATTGTCTTGTTCCACTTGGATCGTGACCGTCGTGATCTTGTCGCTCAGATATTGCTGTGAAACACCATCCAAGTAGAGTTTGGTCAAGCCAGTTGTGCTATCCGTGGAAACGGTCAGAACGCCGTTATTCCAGGAATAGGACAGGGTGGCAAAAGCCGTGCCTGCGCAAAGCACGGTCACCAGCATCATCAGCAGGAAAACCCGCAGAATTTTTTTCATGGTGGTATCCCTCCATATTCTTTTGCCGGATGCGCGGCGGCTGTTTTTCATGCCGCTGGGCATTGGGCAATTTTCAGTATAACGTTTTTTTGTGAAAAAAGCAAGAGGATTGTTGTAAATTCTCTATATTTCTGTAATTATTTCTTAATAAATAAAGAAAACTACCCCTGCTCAGGCGCTGGCGGAAGGCGGCAGTTGCGGGGGATAAGGCTTTGTGGTATAATGCATTTGGTGAACCAGCGCTGATTCTATTTTGCTGGTCGCCGGAGAGGAGAGGGAAACATGGCAGCGGAATCCAAGGCTGTGGTCACGGTATTGGGGTTTGACCGGAAGGGCATCATCGCCGGGGTCAGCAGCGTGCTGTTTGAGCGCGGCGTGAATATATTGGATATTTCCCAAACCATTGTGGACGGTTATTTTAATATGGTGATGGTGGTGGATCTGAGCGAGCCCACCTGCCCCTTTGACGAATTGCAGAATGATCTCAACGCCCTGGGCAAGGAACTGGGCCTGCAGATCCGCATTCAGAAGAGCGAAATTTTTGAAGCCATGCATCAGGTGTGAAGCGGGGGAGAAGAAAAATGATCCAAACCAGCCAGATTTTTGAAACCCTGCGGATGATCGACCAGGAAAAACTGGACGTGCGCACCATCACCATGGGCATTTCCCTGTTCAACTGCGTGTGCGACGACAAGCGCCGCCTGGCCAGCCGGGTATACAGCCGCATTGCCCGCCAGGCGGAAAACCTGGTGAAGGTGGGCCGGGAGATCGAGCGGGAAATCGGCGTGCCCATCGTGAATAAACGTATCTCCGTCACCCCCGTGTCCCTGATCACCGGGGCCATCGACGATCCCCTGCCCGTGGCCCTGGCCCTGGACAAGGCCGCCAAGGAAACGGGCGTGGACTTTATCGGCGGCTATTCCGCCCTGGTGCCCAAGGGCATGACGGCGGCGGACAGGCGATTGATCGAATCCATTCCCCAGGCGCTGTCGGAAACCGACCTCATGTGCTCCTCCGTCAACGTGGCCTCCACCCGGGCGGGCATCGACATGGACGCCGTGCGCCTGTGCGGCGAAGCCATCAAGTCCCTGGCCGAAAAGACCGGCGACAAGGACGGCCTGGGCTGCGCCAAGCTGGTGATCTTCGCCAACGCCGTGGAGGATAACCCCTTCATGGCCGGCGCGTTCCACGGCCCCGGCGAAGGCGACTGGGCGGTGAGCGTGGGCGTCAGCGGCCCCGGCGTGGTGAAGAAGGCCCTGGCAAGCGTGAAGGGCGAACCCTTTGCCGTGGTGGCCGAAACCATCAAG
>CAMOUF010000052.1 GCA_946626395.1 uncultured Clostridia bacterium | reverse complement strand
CGCGATGCGCCCGGCGGGGGTCCGGGTCAGCTGCAGGATGTAGCCCAATGCCATGGCCGCGCCCACCTGCCAGCCCTTGCCCCGGGGCAGATGCCACAGCTGGAAGGGCGGCATATCCAGCATGGAAAAGTCCACCGCCTGGGGGCCGTCCGGGCTGTCGCCCTCCTGCAGAAACTGGCGCTTTTCCTGGGCCAGAAAGCCAAAACGCAGGGGCAGCAGCAGGCTCATCACCCCGCCCAGAAGGCTCTGACCGACGATCACCTGGGGAACCGTTCCCTGCATTCCCTGGGTGATCATGGAGCGAACGGACAAGAGCATGTCCGCCCGGGCCGCGTCCGACAGGGAAAAGGAATAGAGGGAAGAATGAACCATGCTTTCCCGCAGTGTGTCGTTTACGTCAATGATCCCGGCGCTGTACAGCTCATAGAGCATGAGATCCCCCAGCTCCCAGTGTTCCAGAAAATCCGATACGCTTTGGCCCATGACCGCGTACAGGTCATTGGCGGTCATCCGCTGGCAAATCGCGTATACCGCCGCCAGCGTTGCCGCGTGCACCCCGATCATCAGGGGACAGCTTTTTTTAAAGGGCACCTCAAAATAATTCACCGCCAGAAACGCCCCCAGCACCGGCAGCACATACACCGCCGCCAGCAGCAGGGCGGTTCCTTTCCCGGCACCCGTCAATGCGGCCATCACGCCCAAGGCCGCCCCCAGCCCCACCGCCATGGGCAGCACACCGCAGATCAGGGCCACCATGCACAGGGCCACGGGCAGCAGAAACAGGGTCATCAGCGTTCCGTACAGGGCGGGCAGCGGGCCCAGCAAATCCCGTCCGGACAATAAAAGCAGATAAGGCGCGCTGATCAATAATGCGCCGACCACGGCGGCTTTGGCCGAGCGAACGGCCCGAAGCTGATGTTTCATCCGAAAATTCCTCGTTGATCCCTTTTATTGAAAAAGGTACATATTCCCTTGTATATTGTAAGATTTCAGGCCCGGTTTGTCAATGTTCCGAGCAGGATAAAAACAGCCATCCGAGGAAAGGCAGGCGGAGATTCCATTTGCGCTATCGTTCCTTCTGTGATACAATACAAGCGAGCCAAAAGGAAAAACGCTTCCTTTATAATATCAGTTTTCTCTTCGTCAGGGAAGAGGATGAGCGGGCGATGAATTCCCTGCGATGAATGAAAGGGAGAGGGATATGCTGAAAATCGCAATAGTGGAGGACGAAAAGGCCTATGCCGAGACGCTCGCCAGATATTGCAGCAGATACGCCCAGGAAAAACAGCGGGAAATATCCGCGGTATGCTTTGAAAACCCGGTGGATTTTCTGGAAAAGTACCGGGGGGAATACGACGTGGTGTTCATGGACATTTTGATGCCCATGATGGACGGCATGACCTGCGCCCGACGCCTCAGGGAAAAGGACGACACCGTGATCCTGTGCTTTATCACCAGCATGGCCCAGTACGCCATTCACGGCTACGAGGTGGGGGCCATGGATTTTATGGTGAAGCCGGTAAATTATTCGGAGTTTTCCATGAAGCTGGACCGGATTTTCCGGGTGCTGAGCAAGCGCGTGGATGATTCCTTCCTGATCAGCAGCCGAAACATGGTCAAAAAAATCGACCTGCGGGATCTGTATTATGTGGAGGTTTATAACCACAGCCTGATTTTCCACACCGGCGAGGGCAGCTTCGAGGCCTACGGCAAGCTGACCAGCCTGGAGGAGGACAGCCGGTTCAGCCGGTTCATCCGGGTCAGCCCCAGCCATTTGGTGAACTGTGCCCAGATTTCATCGGTGGGGGACGACGCCCTCACCGTGCACGGAAAACAGCTGCCCGTTTCCAGGCGGCGCAGGAAGGAATGCCTGGAAAAAATGGCGGCGCTGCTGGGAGGTGGGTGCTGATGTGGTTTGTGAATCAATTCCATGTACAGATCCTGGTGCTGGAAATCCTGTTTTGTCTGCGGCTGCAAAGAAGAAAGCTGTTTTGGGTCCGCTTCCTGCCCGCCGCGGGGGCGTATCTGGCCCTGCCCCTGCTGACGCCGGGGGGCTTCTTTTCTCCTTATGTTACCTGGAACTGGTTCACCTTTGGCTTCCTGGTGATGTTCGTTCTCTCCGGCCTGGTGATTTGGCTGTGCTTCCACATGAACGCCCGGCAGGTGATTTTCTACTGCTGCGTGGCCCACACCTTTCAGCATATGGTGCATTGCCTGCACCGCATGGCGGAAATGGGTCTGGGGCTTTCTTTTGCCTGGGGGCAAAGCCTTCAGCTTCTGTTTTTCCTCGTCACCTGCGGCATCGTTTACGCCCTGCAAAAGACCCGCTTCCGGGGCAGCGAAACTGCGGATTTCCAGAACGGCTATCTGCTGATCTTCGCCGTGGCGTCCACCCTGATCATTTATGTGCTCAGCTATTGTACCACCTCCCGGGAGGTGGAAACCATCGGGGTGCTGTTCTTTGACTGTTCCACCTGCCTGCTGCTGGTGTTTATCCTGCTGGATATTTTCCGCATCCGGGCGGCGGAGCGGGAGAATCTGATCATGCAGCGGATGCTGCGCCAGGAGCAGGAGCAGCACACCTTGAGCCGCGCCACCATCGACGCCGTGAACCGCAAATGCCATGACCTGCGCCACCAGATCGCCGCCCTGCGCCACATGAGCAGCGACGAGCAGGAAAAGAGCATTTCCGAATTGGAATCCGCCGTGCTCATCTACGACAGCTTTCCCAAGTCCGGCAACGTGGACGTGGATATCATCTTAGCGGAGAAAAGCATGCTGGCCGAGGAAAGCGGCATTTCCATCCGCAGCATGGTGGACGGCGCGGGGCTGGGCTTTATGAAAACCGAGGACCTGTATATCCTGCTGGGCAACGCCCTGGACAACGCCATCGAGGCCGTTCGGCAGGTGGACGACCGGGAAGGCCGGGTGATCTCCTTTACCGCCGCGCCCCGGGACCGCATGTTCTGCATCCATATGGAAAACCCCTGTCCCCGGGAGCCGCTGTTCATGGACGGTCTGCCCGTCACCAGCAAGCAGGATACCGACTATCATGGCTACGGCATGCGCAGCATCCGCTATGTGTGCGAAAAATACAAGGGCGCGGTGCGTACCGGCTGGGAGGACGGGGTGTTTACCCTGGATATGCTGTTTCCTATGCCGTAACATGGATAAAAACAAGCTGGGGGAAACCATTCTTTGGAGGCCAAAGAATGGTTTCCCCCAGACCCCCATCCAAGAAAACCTATTGCGGATTGGAATCATGTGATAACATGTTTGTTGGCTTCCGCTGTTACAAATAAGGAAGGAAAACAGGCTTGTATTCATTATGCTTCTGGCCCGGCGCCCTTTGGACGCCAATTCCGGATGCAAAGCATCCGGGAAAAGCCAGGGAATAATCCGCAGGGGGAAAGTTTTCTTTCCTCCTGGGATTTTCCCGGGCTTTATGGGGCCAGAAGCCCTCTAACTTTTCGTAACCCCAACGCATCAGGCGGAGATTGT
>CAMOUF010000051.1 GCA_946626395.1 uncultured Clostridia bacterium | reverse complement strand
TTTTGCCAAACAGCGCTGAAAAAATCCATGAAAACGCGGCCCGCTACGTGGAAACCCTCACTGCTCTGGACGGACAAATCCGGCAAGCCATTGAAGCGCTTCCCCATAAGCAGATCGTCCCCTTCCATGAAGCCTTCCCGTATTTCGCCAGGGCCTATGGCCTGGAGGTGGTGGCGGTGGTGGCCCTGGAGCCCGACGAGCCTGTTTCCCCCCGGATGCTCAAGCAATTGATCCAGCAGGTGAAGGACGCGGGCAACCCGCCCCTGTTCTCCGAGCCCCAGTATGAAAACACCGCCCTGAAAACCATCGCCGCCGAAACCGGCGCGCCGGTGTATGAGCTGGACCCTCTGGTCACCGGCGACGGAGCGCTGGACGCTTATCAGGCTGTGATGCTCAAAAACCTGGCCGTTCTTCAGGAAGCCCTTCAATGATCCGGACAAAATTCGACCACAAAAAACAGACAGCGGAAATACAGAAAGATGGCTTGACAAATCAACCAAATGGAATAAAATAGTATCAATCGCTGTGACGGAGTTACGCCCCTTCGGGAAGCGCCCAAGAGAGTTGGCGGCTGGTGCGAGCCAATGACGCGCGAGGGAGCGGCCTCGCTCCTGAGCTGAACGCCTGAAAAACGCAGTAAGGCGTTCCGGATCGCCCCGTTATCATGGCGCGGGATTTACGATCGTGAATCCTTCAAGTGGCCCTTATGCGGCAACAAGGGTGGTACCGCGGTAAAGACAGATGCTTTATCGTCCCTGAAGCGTTCATCGCTTTGGGGGCTTTTTTTATCCCAATCGTATGATAGGAGGAAACGGATTATGCGCCCCATCGTTTTTTCGGATCAGACCATGCTTACCCCCGCTGCCCGCTCCGCCGGGTTCAGGCAGAAGCTGGAGGCCGCCCGGAAGCTGGATCACCTGGGCCTGTCCTGCGTGGAAATGCCCCGGCTTTCCGACCAGGAAGCGGACATGCTGCTCATGCGTTCCCTGTGTGGCACGGTAAAGCGGGGGGTCCTGGCCTGCCATACGGGCTGGACGGTGCAGGAGGTAAAGCGGGCCTGGGAAGCGGTGAAGAACGCGGCCCATCCCCGGCTGATCGTGGAAATGCCCCTGACCCCGGCCCAGCTGGAATATATCTGCCATTTAAAGCCCCCCAAGGCCCTGGAGCGCATCGCGGAGCTGGTGGCTGAGGCCAGGAAGGTGTGCGACGACGTGGAATTTGTCTGCGGCGATATGACCCGGGCCGAACTGCCTTATGCCCTGGAAGCCATGGAAGCCGCCATCGCCGCCGGGGCCGCCCGCATCACCTTGGAGGACGCCGCCGGGCTCTCCCTGCCCCAGGAAATGGCGGCGCTGGTGAAGGCCGCCCGGGAAAAGGCGGGGGAAATCCCCTTGGCCGTGCGCTGCGGAAACGATTTGGGCCTGGCCATTTCCTGCGCCGTGGCCGCCCTGCAGGCTGGAGCAGATGAAATCAAGACCGCTTATAATGATGAAACCGGCCTGAGCGCCGCCCAGGTGGCCCGGCTGCTCCGGGCCCGGGGCAGCGATCTGCAACTGGAATCCACCCTGGATATTACCCGGGTGGACCGCACCGCGGGAGAACTGGACGCCCTGCTCACCGCCGCGCCGGGCCGGGTGCTGCCCGCCAATGCCGCTGCCCAGAACAGCGACGCCCCCGCCGGAGAGGATCTGGGGAAGGCCATCGCTGCCCTGGACTACGAGCTGGATGAAAGCGACCTGGCCCATGTGAAGGAAGCGGCGGAGCGGGAAGGCAAGGGCCGGACCCTCAACCGGGCCGAGCTGGAAGCCATCGTGCTGTCGGTGGCCCAGCAGGTGCCGCCCACCTACCGGGTAAAGAGCTATCTGGTCAACAGCGGCAACGCCATCACCCCCACCGCCCATGTGACCCTGGACAAGCAGGGCGAAACCCTGTCCGGCCTGTGCGCCGGAGACGGCCCCATCGACGCCGCTTTCCTGGCCATCGAGCAGATCATCGGCCGCCATTATGAAATGGACGATTTCCAGATCGCCGCCGTCACCCAGAACCGGGAGGCCATGGGCGACGCGTTGGTGAAGCTGCGCCACGGCGGCAAGGTGTACGCCGGCAAGGGCATTTCCACGGACATCATCGGCGCGGCCATCCGGGCCTATGTGAACGCCCTGAACAAAATCGCATTCGAGGAGAAAAGCGTATGAAGCTGAGTTTTTCCACGGGCGGCTGGCCCTTTTCATTGGAAGAATGCATGAGCCTGGCCAGGGAAATGCGCTATGACGGCTTGGAAATCTCCGAAAAGAGCCTGGCGGGCTTTGAGCGCAGCGGTGCGCCCCTGTCGCCGGGCAAGCTCCAGGCCACGGTGCGCCAGTTCAGCGAAGCGGCCCTGGCCGTGTCCGCGGTGCAGGCGTCGGAAAACTGGACGGAGGAAGAAGCCCTGTCCCTGATCGCTCTGGCTCATGACCTGCGCTGTCCCTTCGCGGTGCTGCCCATGAGCGAAAGCGTGGACGCGGCGGCGGAAAAAATCGCCCCCGTGCTGCCCATCGCCCAGCGGGCGGACGTGATCCTTTTGATCCCAACGGCAGGGCCCTATGCCGATACGGGCATCCTGAAAAATTTGCTGGATTCCTTTGCCTCCGATTATCTGGGGGCGGCCTGGGACGTGGCCAGCGCGGCGGTCAAGAAAACGCCGGAGGAAATTGTGACGGATCTGGGCGCGTACATCGGCCATGTGTATCTGTGCGACGCCGTCATTCAAAACGATCAGGCGGAAAAGAAGCTGCTCCGGGAAGGCGAGCTGCCCTTGAAGGACGTGTTTTCCGCCCTGCGCTCCATCAGCTTTGACGGCTTTTTCTCCTTTGACTGGCAGCCCGGCGACGGGGCCATGGGGGACGCCGACGTGGTGCTGTCCCATTTCGCCGCCCTGGCCCGGGACATTGGAAAGGACCCCCGCCGGGCCCGGCACAAGCTGTATGACAACAACCGCAAAACGGGCAAGTACGTTTGGAAAAAAGATATTCTTATCGACGAAACCTTCCCCTCCCTGCTGGACAGGATGGTGGAGGAGTTCCCCGACCAGTACGCCTTCCGCTATACCACCCTGGATTACACCCGCACCTATGCCCAGTTCCGGGACGACGTGGACGAGTGCGCCCGGGCGCTGATGGCCATGGGCGTGCGCCGGGGGGCCAAGGTGGCCGTCTGGGCCACGAATGTGCCCCAGTGGTACATCACCTTCTGGGCCACCACCAAGATCGGCGCGGTGCTGGTGACGGTGAACACCGCCTATAAAATTCACGAAGCGGAATACCTGCTGCGCCAGAGCGATACCCACACCCTGGTGCTGGTGGAGGGCTG
>CAMOUF010000050.1 GCA_946626395.1 uncultured Clostridia bacterium | reverse complement strand
TTCCGCCACAGGCGGTCATCAGCGGCTCGTCCTGCGCCAGGGGCCTGAGGACCCCGGACCCGCATTCGGCGATAATACGCCACTGGGATAAGCCGACAATCTCCGCCTGATGCGTTGGGGTTACGAATAGTTGGAGGGCTTCTGACACAAGAAAGCCTGGGAAAATCCGAGAGGGAAAGTAAACTTTCCCTTCGGATTATTCCCCGGCTTTCCCCGGATGCTTTGCATCCGGGCTGGCGTCCAAAGGACGCCGGGTCAGAAGCACCACGATGTCAAGGGATGCTTTCGTTTTCCTATTTGCATCTGCGGGAACCAAGCTGTAATATCAATTGATGCAGCATCCGCTATGGAGGTCCAGGAGATGGAATCTCCTGGTGCAGGTGCACGAGGGCCGCACAGGCCCTCGCCTCGTTGTTATTAAGTAAACTCTGGAGGATAATAAACCATGAGCAAAATCCAATTGGGCGTGATGTTTGGCAGCCGCACCTGCGAGCACGAGGTGTCCATCATCAGCGCGGTGCAATTGATGCGGAACGTGAACCGGGAAAAGTACGACGTGATCCCGGTGTATATCAGCCAGAAGGGGGAATGGTTCACCGGGGAACCCCTGCTGGACATCAAAACCTACACGCCCTTTGATCCCTACAAAAAGGGCATCGTGCCCGTGCGCCTGGACTTGACCGCGGGCTCCGGGGCGCTGCTCCATTACGTGCCCGCCAAAGGGCTGCTGGGGGGCGGCAAGGAAGAAATCGTGGCCCGGCTGGAATGCGTGGTGCCCGTGATGCACGGCCTGCACGGGGAGGACGGCTCCCTCCAAGGGGTGCTGGAAATGGCGGGACTGCCTTATACCTCCACCGGGGTCACCGGCTCCGCCGTGGGCATGGACAAAATCACCATGAAGCGGTTCTTCCGAGGCTGCGGCTTCCCCATCCTGCCGGATACCGCCATGACCCGCAGCGAATTTGAGCGGGACGGGGAAGGGGCCATGGACAAGGTGGAAGCGGCGCTGCCCTATCCTGTGTTCGTCAAGCCCGCCTGCCTGGGCTCTTCCATCGGCGTCAGCCGGGCGGATGACCGGGCGGGGCTCAGGGACGCCCTGGAGCTGGCCTTCTCCTATGACCGCCGGGTGCTCATCGAGCAGGGGCTGGATCATCCCATTGAAGTGAACTGCTCCGTGCTGGGGTTCGATGGGGAGCGGCGGGCCTCCGTGCTGGAAATGCCCAACAGCGGCGCGGCGTTTCTGGACTTTTCCGAAAAATACCTGGCGGGCTCCGGCGGCAGCAAGGGCATGGCGAGCTTAAAGCGCATCGTGCCCGCCCCCATCGGGGAGGAATTGACCAAGGAATTGCAGGATTTGTCCCTGCGGGTGTTCGACGCCGTGGACTGCAAGGGCGTGGTCCGCATCGACTATATGCTGGACCGGCACAGCGACAATTACTATATCACCGAAATCAACACCATTCCCGGCTCCCTGGCCTATTACCTGTGGCAGGAAAGCGGGCTCAAATACAGCCAGCTCATCGACGAAATGGTGGACTGCGCCATGAAAGCCTATCAGGAAAAGGAGAGCAGCTCTTTCGCTTTCCATTCCGACATTCTCTCCGGCGTGCAGCTGGGCGGCGTGAAAGGGGCCAAGGGCAGCAAGCTGGGCGGATCAAAAATTTAACAATCAGAAACGGCCATGCAGGCTGCATCCGGCATGGCTGTTTCTTTTGCCCGGTCTTTACTTTTTGCGCGGCCTATGATAGGATAATGATGGAAAAAACCGAAGGGAGACACACAAATGAAAAAGGGATGTGCGGCGCTGCTGGCGCTGGCGCTGCTGTGCGCCATGCTGCCTTTGGCCCAGGCGGAAACCTGGTACTGCCCCCAGTGCGGAAACAGAAACGAATATAACTATTGCCCCATGTGCGGCACGGCGAAGCCCGTCATGAATAACCAAAACAGCGGTAAGGCGTACACCTATTACGCCCACGTCCAATGCGTGCTCAACAGCCGCCTGGCCTCCCGGACCGGCCCCAGCACCACCTACGACGAGCCCGGCAGCTTCTTTTCCGCCGGAACCGCCGTGACCGTGCTGTCCCGGGCCTATGACCAGCGGAACAATATCTGGTGGGCCCAGGTGGAATTTACCTATAAGGGCCTGGGGTACAGGGTGTATACCGGCGTGAAACGCTTAAACGGCCTGAATTTGAACGCCGTTCCCCAGGAAGTGGAGATCGGGTTCTGCACGCTGAAAAACAGCGTCACCGGCTTTTACGGCCCCGGCGCGGGCTACGCCGTCATGAGCCGCCGCCTGCCCAGCGGCGCTTCGTGCAGGGTGTTCGGCTACGCCAATGGCAGCGGCGGGGATTATGTGCAGATCGAATGCTACGATGAAGGGCTGCGGCAGTACCGCCGGGCCTGGGTGCCGGTCGGGTACGTCACGGGCCTGAACCTGTACTGAACAAATTAAAAACTTTTCTTTTGGGCCTTTCTTTGATATACTTATAACTTGAACCGTTCTCTGCTTTCCGCTGCATAGAAACGGGAGCGAAACACGCATACAAACCCGCCGCAGGCGGGCAATAATAAGTGAGGAATACTCCATGAAAAAACTGATGATCGGCAACGAGGCCGTGGCCCGGGGGGCCTGGGAAGCGGGGGTTCGGGTGGTGAACAGCTATCCCGGCACGCCCAGCACGGAAATAACGGAATTCTGCGCCAAGTATCCGGAAATGAACTGCCAATGGTCGCCCAATGAAAAGGTGGCTGTGGAAACCAGCTTCGGCGCTGCCATGGTGGGGGCCCGGGCCCTTTCCTGCATGAAGCACGTGGGCGTCAACGTGGCGGCGGACCCGCTGTATACCGCCGCCTATACCGGCGTCAACGCGGGCCTGGTGATTGCCGCGGCGGACGACCCCTTCATGCATTCCAGCCAGAACGAGCAGGACACCCGCATGATCGCCCGGGCCAGCCATATCCCGGTGCTGGAGCCCGCCGACAGCCAGGAATGCCTGGACTATACCAAGCTGGCCTATGACCTGTCCGAGCAGTATGACACGCCCGTGTTCCTGCGCCTGACCACCCGCCTGGCCCATTCCCGCTCGCCCGTTGCTGTGGGGGAAAGGGAGGAAAAGCCCCTTAAGGACTACGAAAAGAACCCCATGAAATATGTGATGATGCCCGGCATGGCCCGGAAGCGCCATATCGTGGTGGAGGAGCGGGAAAAGAAGCTGGCGGAGGACGCCAACACTCTGCCCGTCAACCGGGTGGAAATCCGGGATAAAAAGCTGGGCGTGGTCTGCGGCGGCGTGGTGTACCAGTATGTGCGGGAAGCGCTGCCGGAAGCCAGCGTATTAAAGCTGGGGCTCACCTATCCCCTGCCTGAAAAGCTCATCCGGGATTTTGCCGCCCAGGTGGACAAGCTGGTGGTCATCGAGGAATTGGAGCCCGTGTTCGAGCGGGACATCCGCAATATGGGCATCGAAGTGTCCGGCAAGGAAAAGACCGGCCTCCAGGGCGAACTGTCCGCCGCCAGAATCCGCCAGCTCTTTGGAGACGGCGCGGAAGCCCCCCAGGAAGCGGCCCTGCCCGGACGGCCGCCGGTGCTCTGTCCCGGCTGCCCCCATCGGGCCACCTTCTTTGCCATGAAGAAGCTGGGCCTGACTGTGTTTGGGGATATCGGCTGCTATACCCTGTGCGCCCTGCCGCCCATCAACCTGATGGATTCAACCCTGTGCATGGGCGCGTCCGTGGGCATGGCCCATGGCGCGGAAAAGGCCAGGGGCAAGGAATTTTCCAAGAAGGCCGTGGCGGTGCTGGGGGATTCCACCTTCATCCACAGCGGCGTCCCCCCCCTGATCGACGCGGTGTACGGCGGCGCGTCCACCACCACCGTGATCCTGGACAACCGCATCACCGGCATGACGGGCCACCAGCAGAACCCCGCTTCCGGCAAGAATATTCTGGGCGAACCCGCGCCGCAGCTGAACCTGGAAGCCCTGTGCGAAGCCATCGGCGCCACCGTGCGGGTGTGCGACCCCCACGATTTAAAGCAGTTCACCCAGATTTTGAAGGAAGAAACCCAGGCTGACCACGTGTCCGTGGTGATCGCCCGGCGGCCCTGCGCCCTGCTGGATAAGCGCAGGAAGGAGCCCTCCCATATTGACGGCTGCCACAACTGCGGGGCCTGCATGAAGCTGGGCTGCCCGGCGCTGCAAAGGACGGAGAAAGGCGTGGTGATCGACCATACCCTGTGCGTGGGCTGCGGCCTGTGCAAGCAGGTGTGCCCCTTCGGAGCCATTCAGGGAGGCGAGGAATAATGAAAAATACCAATATCATTATCGTGGGCGTGGGCGGCCAGGGCATCCTGCTCACCAGTAAAATTCTGGGCTATCTGGCCCTGGACATGGGAGAAAACGTGAAGGTCAGCGAGGTGCACGGCATGAGCCAGCGGGGCGGCAGCGTGATCACCCACGTGCGCATCGGGGAGGATGTTCATTCTCCCCTGGTGGACCCCGGGGAAGCGGACTTCGTGATGAGCTTTGAAAAGCTGGAAGCCCTGCGGGCGGAATATTTCTTGAAGCCCGGGGGCGTGCTGATCTCCAATACCCAGGAAATCCTGCCCATGCCGGTGATCATGGGCAACACCGCCTACCCCAAGCAGAACCCTGCCAACGAAAAAACCGTGCTCCTGGACGCCTTAAAGCTGGCCGAGGACGCGGGCAGCGGACGGGCTGTCAATATCGTGCTGCTGGGGGTGCTGGCCCGGTTCCTGGATTGGCCGAAGGAAAAATGGGAAAGCGCCATCGCCGCCTGCGTGCCCCAAAAGACGTTGGAAACCAACCTGAAGGCCTTCCGGGCTGGGCTGGCGGAATAAGAAGGTAACCTCACGCCGACGCTGAAAAATATTTTTCTGGCATGAACGGCGATAGTATGATATAATAAATAAAACCCCTTTGGGGTTCATTTCCGGCAAGGGATCGTGGAGGCAGGATTGCAGTATCGAGGAACGTACATCCAGGTGGATTTGCGGGCCATTGCGGCCAACACCACGAAACTGAAGCAGGCCATCGCGCCCACCCCCCATATGATGGCGGTGGTCAAGGCCAATGCCTATGGGCATGGGCTGGAGCACGTGGCAAAGACAGCTTTGAAATCCGGCGCGGACTGGCTGGGCGTGGCCATCCCCGAGGAGGGGGAGAGGCTGCGCCAGGCAGGGGTGGAGGCCCCCATCCTGGTGCTGGGGGCGGTGAACGCCCGGGGCGCGGAAGCCAGCGTAAGAAACCGTTTGACCCAGGCGGCCTTCGACCCGGAGCGGGTGATGCTGCTGGAGGACGCGGCAAAACGGCTGGGCACGGACGCGCAAATTCATTTAAAATGCGACACCGGCATGGGCCGCATCGGCGTGCGCACGGAAGAAGAACTGAAAGCGGTATTGGACGCTTTGGAACAGTGTCCCCATGTGAAGCTCACCGGCGCGTTCACCCATTTTGCCGACGCCGACGGGGAAAGCGAAGCCTATTCCCGGCAGCAGATCAGCGCCTTTGACCGGCTGCTGAACATGCTGCCTCCGGGTATTCTGGTTCACGCCTCCGCCAGCGCGGCGGGCTTCCGGTTCCCTGAGGCCCGCTTTGATATGGTGCGGGAGGGCATTTCCCTTTACGGCTGCGCCACGGTGCCCAGCGCCCCAAAGCTGACCCCGGCGCTGAGCTGGCATACGGAAATCGTGTATGTAAAGGAAATCCCCGCCGGGGCCTGCGTCAGCTACGGCTGCACCTTTCAGGCCACCCATCCCATGCTGGTGGCGACCCTGCCCGTGGGCTACGGCGACGGCTACCATCGGGCCCTGTCCGGAAAAGCCCAGGTGCTCATCGGCGGCAGGCGCTGCCCGGTGCTGGGCCGGGTATGCATGGACCAGATCATGGTGGATGTGACGGATGTTCCCCAGGCGGACCGCGCCCTGGGCGCGTCGGCGGTGCTGCTGGGGCGTCAGGGAAACGACGAAATCACCGCCGAGGAAATGGCGGGCTGGGCGGGCACCATCAGCTATGAAATGCTGTTGGCCGCCACGGCCCGGGTGCCCATCGTGTACGTGGGTGAAGAAAAATAATTCCAAGGCCAAGGTGACAGGCCGAATTTGCTTTTGAACACGGACAGACGGAGCTTGCTATGCAGAATCAAACCAAGAAAAAGACCGCCCGCCCCCTGATTTAAAAGCCGTACCTGAAAGGAAATCCCATGGACGGGGCGGCGGTAAAAAAGAGCCTGAAGCTCATGCTGTATTATTTCATGTTCGCCTTCCTGTATCTGGTGGTGGGCAGCGCTTTGCAGATCGGCGGCACGGCGGTGCGGCTGGCGTTGAACCTGCTGATGGTGCTGATCTGCGCCATGATCGTGTACATGGACGGCGCCCGCCTGGGGGAAAATGAAGTGGCTTACGGCGAAATCGCCTATGCTCGTCAGGAAGCGGGCAATCCTGTGGACGCAAAGGAAAAGCAGCGGTGCTATCATCCTTTAAAAGGTGTATGCATCGCCCTGGTGGCGGCGGTTCCCCTGGTGCTTCTGACGCTGCCCCACGCCCTTACGGCGCAAAAGCAGGTGTATGTTCTTCAATCGCTGCCCCGCTGGGTGTCCAGCTTTGAAAGCCAGGAGGAATTGACCGCGCCGCTTCAGTATTATCAGCGCCAGGTTTCCCTGGGCGTGATGGACGTGCTGAGGATGGTGAGCCGAATCCTGGTGTTCCCCTTCGCCAATATTGCCACCGCGGACAACGCCGACGCCCTGCTGCTGGTGGACCGCCTGAGCCCCCTGCTGGCCTGCATGCCGCTGGTGGGCTTCCCCATCGGATACATGACCGGTCCCCGTACCCGGGCCATGATCCACGGCGATATTTCCCATAACAATAAACGCGCCCAGCGGAAAAAGCAAAAGGCCATCAAGGCCCGCCAGGCGCGCGCCGAAAAGAAGAACGAGCTGATCTGATGCGAATCATTGCCGGTGAAATGCGCTCCCGGAAATTGAAAGCGCCCGAGGGCATGGACACCCGCCCCACGGCGGACCGGGTGAAGGAAGCGGTGTTTTCCATTCTGGGCAGCCGGGTATACGGCGCGCGGGTGCTGGATCTGTACGGCGGCAGCGGCGCGCTGGCCCTGGAGGCCGTCAGCCGGGGGGCGGACAGCGCTGTGATCTGCGATATCAGCGCCAAGGCCTGCCAGGCAATTCAGGAAAATATCGTTGCCCTGGGGGTGGGCAGCCGGGTCAGGCTCCTGCGCATGAAGGACACTGCCGCCCTGTCCGCCCTGCAAAAAAACGGCGACGGCTTTGATTTGATCTTTCTGGACCCGCCCTACCGTATGTCCACCGTGCCGGTGTGCCAGGCCATCATGGAGGCCGGGCTGCTGAAAAAAGAGGGCACGGTGATCGTGGAGCACGGCCGGGAAACGCCGCCGGAAATCCTGCCGCCGCTTATCCTCATGGATCATCGGGAATACGGCGCGGCGGGCGTGGGCTTTTACCGGACGGAGGAAGGGGAGAAGGAGAATGACTGAGCTTTTTCACGCTTCCGATTATCCCGGCACCTGCTGTCTCTATCCCGGCTCCTTTGACCCCGTCACCCTGGGCCACATGGATATGATCCGCAGGGCCGCCGGAATGTTTGACACGGTGGTGGTGGGGGTGCTGCATAACCCCGAAAAGCAGGGCTGCTTCCCGGTGGAAAAGCGGGTGGAGATGCTGCGGCGCTGCTGCGAAGAAATCCCCAATGTGCGGGTGATCGCCTACGGCGGGCTGCTGGCGGAACTGACAAGGGAAACGGGCATCCGGGTGGTGGTGCGGGGGATCCGGGGCGCCGCCGACCTGGCCAGCGAAACCACTATGGCCCATATCAATCACCGCCTGAACCCCGCCCTGGAAACGATCTTTTTGCCCGCGTCCCCGGGTGCCGAGGATATCAGCGCCAGCATGGTCCGTCAATTGGCCCAGTTCGGCGCGGATCTGTCTCCCTTTGTTCCCTCACAGGCGCTGCCGGATATCCTGGCCGCCTTTCGCCCCTGATAAAAACGATCAATTAAAGGAGGATTCCCTATGTCTACCAAACGTTTGATGACCTTTGAACTGCTGGACCGTATGGAGCAGATGATCGCGGAAGCCAAAACTGTGCCCTTCTACAAACGCATCATGCTGGACAAGGAAGAATTCTCCAGCCTCATGCGCCGCCTGGAGGAGAGCATTCCCGTGGACGTGCAGAACGCCAAGACCATCATTGACCAGGAAGAAACCATTATCTCCGAAAGCAACCGCATTGCTGAGGAAACCACCACCAAGGCCAACGACGAAGCCCGCTTCGCCATCGAAAACGCCAAGCGCGAAGCCAACGCCATGGTGACCGACGCCCAGAACCGCGCCGCCGAGACCGTGCGCTCCGCCACCGAACAGGCCAACGCCATGGTGACCGACGCCCAGAACCAGGCCAACGCCCTGGTGGCGGACGCTCAGGCCCGCGCCCAGCAGATGGTGGCGGACAGCGAAATCGTGGCCCGCGCCCAGGCCGAGGCCCAGGAAATGCTGGAAAGCGCTCATCGGGACTGCGAAGCCTATACCGCCCGGGTGCATGATTCCATCAATCAGCTGATGGAGCAGGTGGACATGAGCATGAGCCAGCAGGTGGAAGCCGTCCGGGCTCTGCGCCAGCAGTATACCAACCTGTAAAGAAGAGCAGGGTATGCCCAGGGGCCGAAGCATCGTTTTGCCGCGGCCCTGGTTTTCTTGTGTCCGCGTGGAAAAAAGGATCAAAAGAGAAAAACCACGGCAGGAACGCCGGGAAGCAGCCTCTTTTCCTGCTTTTTCTTAGGGTGCGTCCGTTGAAAAATTTTGATTCTTGCCGGAAAATCACTTGACATTACAGACCCGGATGGATATACTATAATGGCTGTTTTGTGGTATATTGGATCACAATGCGCCAGCAGATGTCCAAAGGGCATTTTGTAATAAGTAAGGAGTTGTTGTCGTCATGAAACGTACCTATCAGCCCAAGAAACGCCAGCGCAACAAGGTGCATGGTTTCCGTGCCCGCATGAGCACCAAGAACGGCCGCCGGGTGCTGTCCCGCCGCCGCAACCGTGGCCGGAAGGAACTGACCGTCTGATCGATCCTTTCCATCTTTCTTGCATGGCTTAGCCCGCCCCGCGCTTGCCAGAGAGCATGAAACCGTGGGGCGGGTTTGCTTTTTTCCGAGGGAAAACGGCGGAAAAAACGCAAGTGGATTCCAAACGAGGAGACGCCGGATCAGGAAGCATGGAAAAGCAGTATCGCCTGCGGAAAAACGGGCAGTTTCACTACGTATATAAAAAGGGCAAAGGCGCGGCATGCCGGGAAATGGCGCTGGGGTTCGTGAAGGGCTCCCGCCTGCTGGCAGGGTTTGCCGTGAGCAAGAAAATCGGCAACGCCGTTACGCGCAACCGGGTCAAGCGCCGGCTGCGGGAAGCGTTCCGCATGGAATTGCCTATGCTGAAAAAAGGCATGTACGTGGTCACCGCCCGGGAACCGTCCGCTCAGGCGGATTTCGGTAGGCTGAGCCAGTCGCTCAAATACCTGCTGAAAAAGCAGGGCCTGTACCGGGACGAAAAAATATGAAGCGTTTCCTGCTTTTCCTGATCGGATTCTATCGGAGGAAAATCAGCCCCGGCCTGCCTCCGGCCTGCCGGTTTATTCCCACGTGCTCGGAATATGCCGAGGAGGCCGTGAAGCGCTTTGGCGCGCTCAGGGGCGGCCAAATGGCAGCGCGCCGCATCCTGCGCTGCCAACCTTTCGCCAAGGGCGGGTATGACCCCGTTCCCCAGGCGCCCAGCTCAATCATTAGGAGGGACGAGAATCCTTGAACGCCATTGAGCAATTTCTCTATGACATCCTGGCGGGCATCAACAGCCTGGTGGGAAACTACGGTGTGTCCATCATCATCTTCACCATCCTCATGCGTATGCTCATCATGCCCTTCGATTACAAGAGCCGCAAGGGCATGCGCAAAATGGCGCTGATCCAGCCCAAGATCAATGAGCTGCAAAAAAAGTACGGCAAGGATCAGGCAAAGCTCCAGCAAAAGCAGGCGGAGCTCATGCGCAAAGAAGGGTACAACCCCCTCTCCGGCTGCCTGCCCCTGCTGCTCACCTGGCCCATCATGTTCGCCATGTTCGCCGCCATGCGCGCCATCGCCAACGAGCAGATGGCCCTGCAGACCTTCCGCTACCTGGCCGGGGAAACGAATATCATCGCGCCCGCCGACCGGTTCCTGTGGGTCAAGAATATCTGGATGGCGGATTCCCTGTTCGCCCCCATCGCCCCCAACGCTCAGGCCCTGAACCTGCTCAGCCCCGATGTGTGGCGCAGAGCCTATGCCCTGCTCAGTGAAAACCAGATTCAGGCCATCACCCAAAGCATCGCCGCCGTCAGCGAAACCGCGCTGGACTTTTCCACCACGGAAACCATGCGCGCCAGCGTGACCACCATGCTGACCGCCCTGGGCCAGATGCCGGGCTACACCGCCGCCGTGGCCACCGTGCCGGGCTGGACGGGCGTGAGTTTCCTGCTGTTCTCCATCACCTTGTATCAGAATTACAACGGCCTGCTGATCCTGCCGGTGCTGGCGGGTGTCAGCCAGCTGCTGCAATATAAGTTCAACCCCGCCATGAAGGAAAACCAGCAGCAAACGGAAGGCAGCAATCAGGCCGGCGCCGGCATGAACGCCTTCATGAAGTATTTCTTCCCCATCCTGTCCGTGTTCTGGTGCTTGACCTCCAACGCCGGCTTCGCCGTGTACTGGGTCACTTCCACCATCGCCATGTGGATCCAGAGCGTGATTATTACCAAGATCCTTGAAAAAAAGGACGCGCAGAAGGCGCAGTCCGTATCCGGAGAGGGGTCCGTTAAATAATGAAAGTATACGAATACTCCGCCCGCACCATCCAGGAGGCCATTGACCTGGGCCTGCAGGAGCTGGGCGTGTCCATCAGCGATGTGACGGTGGACGTGCTGGAGGAGGGCAGCAAGGGCCTGTTCGGCCTGTTCGGCTCCCGTCCCGCCAAGATCCGCCTGACCATGAAGGAAGGCGAGGATACCGACGAAGTGGCCCGCGCCATCCTGGCCGACGCCATCAAGCCCGAGGAGCCCAAGCCCCTCAAGCAGGAAAAGCCCGAAGCGCCCAAGGCCCCCAAGGCTGAAAAGCCTGCCGCCGAAAAAGCGGAAAAGGCTGAAAAGCCCGCTCCCAAGCCCCGCAAGCCCAAGGCCCCCAAGGAAGAAGGGGAAAAGCAGGACGAGGACGAAGCCAAAAAGGAAGCCAAGCCCAAGGCGCCCAAGCCCCCCAAAGCTCCCAAGGAGCCCAAAGAACCGCCCAAGGAAATCGTGCCCGCCCAGCAGGCGGACCGGGCGACTGCCGCTGGCCGGGCCCAGGAATTCCTTCAGGAGCTGACCAAGCTCATGGGCGTGAACGTGTCCGTGGCCGTGGCCACCGATGAAGAAGGCAATGTGCGCGTGAACATGGAAGGGGATACCCTGGGCATCCTCATCGGCCGCCGGGGCGAAACCCTGGACGCGCTGCAATATCTCACCAGCCTCCATGTGAACAAGGGCCAGAACGATTACACCCGGGTCACCCTGGACACCGAAGGCTACCGCGCCAAGCGGGAAGAAGCCCTGGTACGCCTGGCCAACCGCATGGCCAACCGGGCCCAGAAAACGGGCCGCAAGGTGAGCCTGGAGCCCATGAATCCCTACGAGCGCCGCATTCTCCACAGCGCTCTCCAGGATCATCCCGCCGTCACCACCCATTCCGAAGGCGAAGAACCCAACCGGCATGTGGTGATCACCCTGAAATAAGGATTCAAAGTAGCCTGTTCTCGGGCTGCTTTTTTTCTGGAATCGCCATTGACAACCCATCAAAAAACAGGTATACTTTCCAAGGTTCATCTTTAAGGCGGTACAGAGAGACCGGCAAGAGACGATGGAGCGCTTTTGCGGCGCGCGGATTTGGAATGCTTGCCGATGGCCTCGCCTGTACCGGGCGGGGCTTTTTCTATGGAAGAAAGCGGGACCGCCTGGAAAACGGTATTAACGCGGATGCGCTAATATAAATTCTTGATAGGGGGATCATTACCAATGAAACTGGTATACGACATCGCGGACAAACCACCCATCAAAAAGAATCTTGTGTACGCGTTCCAGCAATTGCTGGCCATCATGGCCGCCACCCTGCTGGTGCCCATCCTGGTGGACGGCACCGGCACATACATGAGCCAGCCTGCCGCCCTGTGCGGCGCGGGCTTCGGCACCCTGTTCTATCTCTTCATTGCCACGAGGAAAAAGAGCCCCGTGTTCCTGGGCAGCTCCTTCGCGTTCATCAGCCCCCTGGGCACCGCCGTGGCCTTCGGCTTCCTGGGCATCTTCCTGGGCGCTGTGTTTGCGGGCCTTGTGTATGTGGTCATTGCGCTGATCATTAAAAAAACCGGCTCTGCCTGGGTCAACAAGCTTTTGCCCCCCGTGGTCATCGGCCCCACTGTGGCCCTGATCGGTCTCAGCCTGTGCGGCAGCGCGGTGAATAATTTGAACAACACCGCCGCTGGCTCCTATAACCTGGTGGCCATCCTGGTGGGTGTCATTGCCTTCATCATCACCGTGTTTGCTTCCACCAAGGGCGGCAAGGGCATGAAGATGATCCCCTTTATTATCGGTATCTTGGGCGCTTACGTGGTCGCCTTGATTTTCACCTTCATCGGCAACGCTGCCAACATCGACGCCTTCAAGCTGGTGAATCTGTCCTCCTTTGATAACATGCAGATCATCCGCGTTCCCCGCTTCACCATCGCCGGCATCTTTGGCGCCTATCCCGACGCGGTAAACACCCTTGCGAATCCTGCTGGCTCCGCTTTCGCGGACGGCGTGGTGCCTGAAAACTACACGGTATTGAGCGGTATTTTCAGCCTGCTGGTGCTGTTTGCCCCTGTTGCCTTCGTCACTCTGGCTGAGCATATCGCCGACCATAAGAACCTGGGCTCCATCATCAACCGCGACCTGATCACCGATCCCGGCCTGGACCGCACCTTGATCGGCGACGGCGTGGGCTCCATCATCGGCTCCTTCTTCGGCGGCTGCCCCAACACCACCTATGGCGAATCCGTGGGCTGCGTGGCCATCACCGGCAACGCCTCCATCAGCACCATCGCCATCGCCGCCGTGTACTGCATCATCCTTTCCTTCTTTGATCCCTTCGTGTGCTTCGTCAATTCCATCCCCTCCTGCATCGTGGGCGGCGTGTGCATCGCTCTGTACGGCTTCATCGCCGTCAGCGGCCTCAAAATGCTCCAGCCCGTGGACCTGAACGACAACCGCAATCTGTTCGTGGTGGCAGCCATCCTGGTGCCTGGCATTGGCGGCCTGACCCTGAACTTCTCCCATATCACCATCTCCTCCATCGCCACCGGCCTGATCCTGGGCATCATCATCAACGTGATCTTCAATAAGCGGGAAGCGAAATAATCAAACGAAAAAAGCAATGGGCTCCGCATTCGTGCGGGGCTCTTTTTTGCATGGAAAATCTGGTCAAAAAAATTCATACTTGACGAATGGAGGAAACCATTGTAAATTATAATAAAAATAATCATCGGAGGGGATTTGGATGAAAAAAATCATGGCCGTTTGCTTGATTCTGGTGCTGACGACGCTCTGCACGGTTGGCTACGCGAAGGAGAATATCAGTGATATCGTTGGATACTGGCAGGAAAACAACGCGGGAGACTTCGTATATTACAATAAAACCATGAATTTGAAATTTGACGTCGGCCAATGGAGGTATTACAAAGACGCCGAAAAATACGCAGAAAACGCGCATATGAGTTTATCCGCATGGAAGAAATCCATGCAGACGGATTTGGAAAATGGCGAATTCTGCGAGGTGATGATGTGCGTTTCCAATAATAAGCAGCTGTTTGTGACGATTCACGTGGCGGATTATACCGAGAATACTTTGTTCAATTCTTCCTCCTATGAAAATCTGGATCTCCTGGCAAACATGCTAAAAAACGGTGTCGAGTCGGCGTTGGACAATATTCTTGATATTGATGTGGAAACGATTACATTCATGAAGGAAAAAACGCCATGCGTGAAGGTGCGTTATATCGACAGCAATAACACGGAATGCTATATCGTATTTATCAATGTGATCAATAACGGCTATCTGGCGAGAATACGGATCGAAAGCGAGAAGCAGGACAAGACGGCCAATGTGGCGTCCAAGTTTTCCAAAATCCATAAATAATTGGTTTCCACTCTTTCGGGGAGGACAGAAGCGTGGGGTTATTCGATCTTTTCAGTAATAAAAAGAAGACAGCTCAAAATGTCACGAGGCCAGCCAATTCCGGAGCAGGCGCACTCAATCAGGACAAATACCAGCAGATTTTAGAAATGCTTTCAAACCGGTCACCGTCTGAGCAGTTTGCGTCCGGGGCGGTATTTGACATGGTCCGTCAAAATCATGATACCTTTGCGCGCATCGTTCAGTCAAAAGAGGCGATGAAGCTGTTGAGCTTTTTCAGCGGGGCTTATTCTTATTTTGTCAATAATCCGCAGTCGGTTGGCCTGGCCCCCGCAATGGTGAAAAAAGAGAATAATGACACGAATCCGAATATGTGGAACGCCGACCTGATTCGCCTCGAAAACAATGATATGGCCGCGCTGTGCTTCATTCCGGTCGCAAACGATACCTGTTCGGCAAGAATCGTGGGAATTTTGATCGGGAGCAAGGGCGACGGATACTATTATTGCATGCTGAAAAAGGACGGGAATGCCCCTTCGGAGGTCATAAGAACCCTGGCCCGTCCGGGCATATTCCCGCCGGTGGGAACCGTCAAAGGAACCGGGATGGAGCTGATGCGCAGCTTTTTGGAGTGCATTCAGCGGGATTATTATCAGCGGTAAAAGCCTGTCCCATCCATTGAATATGTGAATATACCCTTACGGCGTACCCAATCCGGCATTTTCTGAGCATGGGGATTGAATACAATTCCGCCAGACTCAATTCCGTGAAGTGCAAAAGAAGCTTCCAGAGTGAAAACTCAAAAAAACCGGAAATAAGTCTTGCGGGAACGAGGAAAAAAAGGAGTAAGGACAAAACCAAAAAATTCAAAAGAAGTGGTTTACAAACTGCATTTGGCATGGTAAAATAGTCAATGTGGTTTTTGAACCGTTCCCTCGGGCGGGCGAGTCTCCAACGCGGGCCGGAGAGAATGGCGATTGAAGCAGGGGAAGGCCACGCCCCAAATAAGGAGGAAAAGAACATGGAAAAAGAACTCAAGGCCCAGATCATGAAAGAGTATGCTCGCAGCGAAGGCGACACCGGTTCTCCCGAAGTGCAGGTTGCCCTGCTCACCGAACGGATCAACCACCTGAACGAGCATCTGAAGCTGAACAAGAAGGACCACCATTCCCGCCGCGGTCTGCTACTGATGGTTGGCCGCCGCCGCGGTCTGCTGGACTATCTGAAAAAGACCGATATCGAACGGTATCGTGATCTGATCGCCAAGCTGGGTCTGCGCAAGTAAGGCGCATGAGGCTATCGGCTGGAAGCAAACGCACAGCCGATAGCTTTTTGTTTCATTGGCTGGCCGATTGGCCAACGGGATGGCGCAGGCGCGTATCCCGAAGAAAGGGGGAAGGAGTCCCTCTTTCGCGTTTCCGTCAAGCGGAAACAGAGTGTGTGTGAGGAGAAGAGAAAAAATGGATTACAAAGCGTATTCAATGGAATTTGCAGGCCGTACCCTGACCCTGGAATTTGGCAAGTATGCCCAGCAGGCGGGCGGCAGCTGCCTGGTCCGCTACGGCGAAACCGCCGTGCTGGTGAACGCCACCGCGTCGGACAAGCCCCGGGAGGGCGTGGACTTCTTCCCCCTGACCGTGGACTTTGAAGAAAAGCAGTACGCCGTGGGCAAGATCCCCGGCGGCTTCATCAAGCG
>CAMOUF010000049.1 GCA_946626395.1 uncultured Clostridia bacterium | reverse complement strand
TTTGAGGAAGTGGAAGCGCTGCTGAACAGCCTGGCATAGCGGGGGGCACTGTTGTTTCGGAATGGTCCAGCCGGAGCAAGAACGCTTTAAATCAGTTAGGAGTGAGGAGTGAGGAGTTAATAGTTTGTGCAATTTTCAACTCCTAGCTCCTCATTCCTCACTCCTCACTTGGTGATTTAAAGTGTTCTTCAAAGGATTACAGCCAAACAAACACATGATTTCTCACACGCGAATCAAAGGAGGCGGCGCCCATGAGCGAACCCTTCCGCTGGGCTTTTATTGGAGCCGGCACCCTGGCCAAGCAGGTAGCCAAAGAAATCACCGCGTCCGGGCGGCATGAAATCGCCGCGGTATACACAAGAAACCCGGAAAAATGCGCGGCGTTTGCCGGGCAGTACGGGGCGCATCCCGCCCAAAGCGCCCAGGAAGCCGTCACCCACCCCGGCGTGGACGGGGTGTATATCGTCACGCCCCACACCAGCCATTACGAATACACGCTTGAGGCCCTGGGCCTGGGCAAGCCCGTGCTGTGCGAAAAGCCCATCACCACCGACGCAAAAAAGGCGGAGGAAATGCTGCGCCTGAGCCAGGATAAGGGCGTTTACTTTGCGGAAGCCATGTGGACCTGGTTCTCCCCCATCGCCAACCAGGTCAAAAAATGGCTGGACGCGGGCGAATACGGGGAAATCAAAAAATGCCGCATGACCTATCATCTGCGCAGCATCAACTATGCGCCCCGGGTGTCCGACCCCAATCTGGCGGGTGGCGCGCTGCTGGATGTTACCATCTATCCCCTGACGTATCTGTACCGTCTCTTTGGCATGCCGGAAAAAATCCAATGCCAGGGCACACTGCAGGGCGGCATTGACACCGGCGAGGAAATCCGCCTGTATTATCCAGGCGGCCAGGTATATACCATCAGCGCCTCCATCCTGGATTACTTCGGCCTGGAAAAAATGAAGCTGTACGGAACGAAAGGAAAAACCAAGCTGAGCTTTTATCATTTCGCCAACAGCGTCACCCTCTGGCGCAAGGACGGCGCCAAAGAACAGTTTTCCGCTTACGGCGGCATGCTGAACGAATTTGACCTGGTGGCGGAAGAAATCCGGGAGGGCAAAACCCAAAGCGCCTTTGTTCCCCATCAGGCCACGCTGGACGTGATGCGCATGATGGACGAATGCAGAAAGCAAATGGGCCTGATTTATCCCTTTGAAAAAGAATAGCTTGCGCCGCGCCCACGCAAAAGCGGAAGGAAGCCATACAGCCTCCTTCCGCTTTTTTGAAGGTTTATTGGGTTTGATTACTTTTTCTTGCCCTTGCCCTTGGTCTTTTTGTTGACGGATTCACGCATCGCCTTGCCGGGTTTAAAGGCAGGCACCTTGGAAGCGGGGATCTTGATTTGTTCGCCTGTGCGGGGATTGCGGCCCATGCGCGCGGTGCGGCTGCGCACCTCAAAGGAACCAAAGCCCGGCAGGATCACTTTGCCATCGGATACGAGCCCTTCATTGATGGCTTCAAACACAGCGTCCACAACCTTATGGGCTTCCACTTTGGTGATTTCAGCCTTGGAAGATACAACCTCGATCAATTCCGTTTTATTCATGTTCGTCCTTCCTTTCCTATGCCTATGTATTTTTGGGCCATTTCTATTATACATGATAATCTCTGATCGCGCAACATAAATTCTCAATATGTTCAATAAAATCGCCGGATCATGAGCCAGGAACGCCCGCCTGGCATTGGGGCGGCACTTTGCGTATTCGTCGATATCCGCCTCCTCAGGCGGCCTGCAAACGATCCCGGCCAGATTTATGCGTTTGTTTCACCCTGCATCTGCGCAATATATTCGTTTCCCCAGGCTTCCATTGACAATTCGCGTTTCAACAATGGATTAATATCAAATACTTTCTTATGGTCTGATGGATCAAATCCCGCACTTCCGGGCTCCAGAAATTGCCTTCATGCTCCGCGCCGTCCACATAACAGGCGGATACATTCCCATGCACTTCTTTCAGCTTTGAATACAGTTCTTCCGTCTGATGACAGGGCACCACGGGATCGCCGGTGCCATGGAGCAGCAGGAAGGGCGGATAGGCTTTTCCGGGCTCCACCCTGTAAACCGGGCTGCACTGCTCCATGACCGCCTGCCACTTGCTGGGATCGGAACCGAAATAGCCCGCCATCATGGCGGGATAATGGGGCGCGTTTTTGAAGCCGTCAAACAACGCGGGCAGATCGGTAGGCGCAAAGCAGGCCACTACTCCGCACACAGCATCGCTTTGATCGGCGTATTCTTCCGTTTTCAATTCCGGGTCATCCCCGGTCAGCCCCAGGAGACAAACGGTGTTGCCCCCGGAGGAGGTGCCGAAGGCGGCGATGCGGTCCGGATCGATGCCATAATCGGCGGCATGGGCCCGCAGGAAACGGATGGCGCATTTCACGTCCAGCAGGAACGCCGGGAAGGGATGACCGTCCTGAGCGCTGCGATGGGATACGGTGGCCACGGCGAAACCTTCCTCCGCAAAATGAGACAGCATGGGGATTTCATAGCCGATATTCGGGGTGGTCCAGGCGCTGCCCTGCACGAACAGGATCAGCGGGCAGGGCTTTCCTTTTGTTCTGTCATCCTGGGGAGCCCAGGGCAAAAGCAGCGTCAGTTCCTGGCCGTTCTGGGAGTAAACGATGGGTTTGAGCATTTCCGCCTGACCTTTCAGGGTTGGGTTCATGGGCAGATGGGGGATTTCGGGGATCATGGGAATGCCTCCTTCATGCAGCCATCAGTACTGCTTTCATTTTTCCATATAGACGGGGCCGTGCTTTTTCGGTATGATAAACATATCATACTGATCCCGCCCCGATTTGTCAAATATTTTCAGAAGAGGTGTTTTTCTAATGGAGAAAAGGTATACCTGGAAAGCAGAAGAAAACGGCGTGTTCACCCTGTATTGTGGAGAATGCCCCCTGCTGTCGGCCTCCGCTTCCGCAAAGGACGGGGATACGGGCTGCGTGATCGACACCCGGGAAGCGGGATTAACAGAAACGCGCGAAAACGAAAACAGCCTGACCCTGATTTATGAAAACACGGACGGCCTGGTACTGACCGAAAAGCTGACCGTTACCGAAGCGGGAGCCATCGCCCAATGCAGCCTGCGCAGGAAGGATGGTTCCCCCGTGCGCACCAACAGCCTGACGCCCCTGATCGCTCATGGAAAAGGCGATGAAACGCCTTACCTGTGGCGAGACTTAGGCGCGAAAATGCTGCTTGTTCCCTACGACAACGATATGTGGATGCGCTATGAGGCGGTAGCCCTGCGGGCGGGACGGAAAAGCTATGACATGACGGTGCTGTTCCATGAGGACAGCCGGGAAGGGCTGCTCATCGGGGCGATGGATTTTGATATATGGAAAAATGCCGTGGCCTGTCCCGGCATGGACGCCCGGATCCTGGAAGCCCGCTGCGGCCAGGGAGCCAGCGATGAGGGCAGCCATGATTACGCGCCTCACGGTATGATAGAAGATCACGAAGTGTTTTCCTCCCGTTTCCTGATCACCTATGGAGAGGATTGGCGGACGCTGCTGGAGGAATACGCCGACGCATTAAACGAAGAGAGAAAGCCCCGCGCCTGGGATCAGGGCGTGCCCTTTGGCTTCAACAGCTATGCCGGGCTGGCCCGCACCCTGAACGCCGACAACTTCCGGGAAAGCGGAGAATTCGTGCGGAAAGAACTGACGCCCCGAGGCTTTGAAAACCACGGGGAAACCTATATCAATCTGGACGGCGGCTGGCAGCGCATCCCGGAAGCAGACCGGCTGCGCATCAAGGACGACCTGCACGCAAACGGTCAGAAGGCTGGCATCTATGACGCGCCCTTTGCCTGCTTCTGGCCTATTGACAAGGAAATTCCCCTCATGCCGGGGCACACCTTTGCCGAGATCGTTTTGCGGGATGCCAAGGGCACGCCTCTCCCCCGCATCGACCGGGCGATCCCATATGATGTGACCCATCCTCTGTGGCTGGAATGGACGGAAAAGAAAGCGCGGCAATTCATCGCCTGGGGCTATGACTATCTGAAAATCGACTTTCTCAGCCACGGGGGCATGGAAGGACAGCATTTTGATCCGGCTGTCAAAACAGGCCGTCAGGCGCTGACTTATGGCTATCAGGTATTGAACAGGCTGTTTGATGAAAAGAAGATCGGCAGGCCGTTTTTTGTCAGCCTGTCCATCGCGCCGCTGTTCCCTTCCGGCTGCGGCAATGCCCGGCGCTTTTCCTGCGACGCGTTCGGATTGGCGGAGGACGTGGAATACGTGCTCAACGCCCAGACCTATTCCTGGTGGACGGGGGGAAAGCTCTACCAGTTCAATGACCCCGATCACATCGTCCTGCAGCGCTCCTTCTGCATGCTGGAAGATTCCACGGAGGGCGAAGCCCGGGCGCGGTATACCTCCGCCGTGATCGCCGGATCGGTGATGCTTTTGTCCGAGGACTACAGCCGACCCGGTGCCAAGGAGCGGACCCTCCGCATTGCGGGCAATCCCGCCGTCAACGCCATCGCCCGCAGCGGAGTGGTGTTCCGGCCCGTGGACGCGGCGGGCGGCTCAGCCTGTCCGGTATTCACAGCGGAAATTCACGGTGAAACTTATGCGGCGGTCTTTTCCTGGAAGAACAGGGAGCAGACAGTCGCCGTTTCCCTGGAACGAGCCGGTCTGCCTGCCGGAACCTATGAAGATCTATGGAGCGGAAAACGAACGGATACGGCGCAGGGTGCCCTGAGCTGGACATTCCAGGGCGCTGACGCGGCGCTGCTGAAAAAGCTGTGAAATGAAAGGCTGAATGTGTATGCCAAAATTTGGAAAAATATAGCTGTTATTGATGTTAATGTATAAATCAAAACCATATACGACAAATAAAAACGCAAACCGAAAAAAATAACAGACAAAAATCCATAAAGTCAAGTCATAATTCCATAGACGAAACACGACAGAAAACCATATAATAAAGCCATCAAATGCAGCGACAAGCTGACAAGGAGGAACGAAACATGAAGAAGCTGGTTGGCCTGATGCTGGCTGTGATGATGGCTCTGACCGTCATGCTGCCCATCACCGCGATGGCGGAAGAACCCGTTACCATTTCTTTCTTCGACAAAAACTCTGGTGTCCGCACCTTTGACGATCCCGTCGCCAAGGCGCTGGAAGAGCGCACCGGCATCAAACTGGCGCTGGAGAGCCCCTCCGGCAACCCCGGCGAAAAGCTGAGCCTGATGCTGGCCGGCCAGAACTACCCGGACATCGTGCTGATGGATCGGGGCAGCGACATCGTGAACCAGTACATCGAAGCCAACGCGCTGGTGAACCTGTCTGATTATCTGGATCAGATGCCCAACGTGGTGGCTATGTACGGCGACACCCTGAACAAGACCCGCTACACTGACGGCAACAACTACTACCTCTCCAACTGGTACGGCTACGATCCCGATCCCGTGACCGGCTTCATCTGCCGCTATGACTACATGATCGAGCTGGTGGGCCAGGAGCGCGCCGACAGCGCGGAGCCCTTCCGCTGGAGCGAATTCAAGGCCCTGCTGCAGAAATTCAAGGATACCAATCCCGATGTGACCAGCCCCCTGGTGATCGGCGATCCCGGCAGCGGCATCATCAACGGCATGTTCGCCGGCATGAACAGCCTGTATCCCTACTATGTGCATGAAGGCAAGCTGTACTTCACCGTCCGTGATCCCCAGTTCATGGACGCCATCCATCAGATGAACGAATTGTACCGCGAGGGCCTTCTGGACCCCGAATGGACCAGCAACAACCAGGAACTGCGCAACCAGAAGCTGAGCAATAACGGCGTGTTCGCTTACGGCGGTTCCTATTGGGACACCTGGACTCCCTCTGCCTCCCTGCTGGCTTCCCAGAATGAAAATGCCGAATACCTGGCTTACAAAGTCATTCCCGACGATGCCACCTCCGCTGATCTGCCCCTGTCTGGCCGTTCTTCCCTCGGCTGGGACGCCATCGCCATCACCAAGAACTGCAAGAACGTGGAAGCCGCTGTGAAATTCATCGACTACTGCGCGTCCCAGGAAGGCCAGGACCTGCTGCTGTGGGGCATTGAAGGCCAGGATTGGGAATTTGTGAACGGTGTGCGCACCCCCATCGGCGACATCGTGGCCCGGTATCAGGCTGATCCCTCCAACGTGGTGGATCAGACCGGTATCACCAAGTGGACCTGGTTCGTCAAGAACGACGTGCATCCCGATGACGGCACCACCTGCCGCATCTGGTTCAACGAAAAGGACCGCAGCGCCACCTTTGCCTATCGGAATCTGACCAACGGTTATTATGACAGCGCCGAATTTGCCAACCTGGAACCTGCCGGCAGCACCCTGGAAGCGCTGATGTATCAGGGCGTGATCGACGTGTTCGATCAGTATTATCCCCGGATGGTCAATGCTCCCACTGTGGAACAGTGCGACGCGCTGTACAATGAAATGGTTTCCGCCATGGAAAACGCCGGCATGTCCGACATTGAAGCCTACATGACGGATGTCTACTTTGCCCGCCTGGCGCTGTGGGGCCTGGAGCCTGTCGCCAGCAAATAATGCCTGACCGTTTCATCTCTTCCAAGAGATAAGCGAGAGAAGCAGGATTGGATGATGTTGCTTCCGGGTAACTTATCTGATCCTGCTTCTGCTTTTGTGAAGGAGGATTCCCTATGACGACTGTCACATCGGATGGGAAGAAGAAAAAGTCTCTGAAAGCCAGGCTGATCGATCAGAAATATCTGTTTCTGTTGATGATTCCCGGCGTCATCTGGGTGCTTGTGATCTGCTACGCCCCCATGACCGGCCTGTATATGGCCTTCACCAATTACCGTCCCTCCCAAAACGGATATTTCTATGATCTGTTCAACGCCAAATTCGTAGGGCTGCAGTGGTTCGAGTACTTCTTCAGCAAGGATTTCGGCATGATCATGCGGAACACGCTGGCCACCAGCTTCCTGACATTGCTGTTCTCCTTCCCGGCCCCCATCATCCTGGCCGTGATGCTGAATGAACTCAGAAGCGTGAAGATGAAGAAATTCATTCAAACCGCGTCTTATCTGCCTTACTTCATTTCCTGGGTCATCGCCGCCAATATTTTCCTCACCTTCCTTTCCGGCGGCGGCTTGATCAACGATCTGCTCATGAGCCTGGGGCTGATCAAGGAGCGCATCCTGTTCTTCCAGCACGGCCCCTATTTCTGGTGGATCATCGCCATCGCCAACACCTGGAAGGGCATGGGCTACAACGCCATCATTTATCTGTCCGCCATTTCGGGCATCGATGAGCAGCTGTATGAAGCAGCGTCCATCGACGGCGCGAGCCGGGTCAAGCGCATCTGGCACATCACCCTGCCCACCATCCGGCCCACCATTTCCATCCTGCTGATCCTGGCCATCGGCGGCATCCTGTCCACCGGGTTTGAACAGCAATTGCTGATGGGCAACAACGCCATCCTGAATTATTCCGACGTTTTGGACACCTACGCTTACCGCTACGGCCTGGCAAAAGGCATGTATTCCTACGGTACTGCCGTGGGTCTGTTCAAATCCATCGTGTCCTTCATCCTGGTGATGAGCGCCAACAAGATCACCGCCAAGCTGAACGACAGCGCCCTGTTCTGAGAAAGGAGGAGAAAACCATGACTGTGATCGCAAAGAAAACCATCCCCGGCCGCATCAAGGAACAGCGCACATGGGGAGACTGGATCCTGGATATTTTCAAGGTCGTTTTCCTGGCGCTGGTCGCCATCGTCACGGTGTATCCTTTCTGGAACATCTTTGTGGTTTCCATCAACGACGCCACAGACGCTGTGCGCGGCGGGATCTACTTCTGGCCCCGGGTGTTTTCCCTGGCAAGCTATAACGAGATCCTGGGCCGCAGCTCCTTCCAGCATTCCATCCTGGTCACCCTGGCCCGTACACTGATCGGTACGCCTCTGGCGGTGATGTGCACGGCCATGCTGGCCTATCCTCTGGCCCGGAAGGACCTGGTGGGGCATAAATTCTGGAGCCTGCTGTTCGTGTTCACCATGTACTTTGGCGGCGGGCAGGTGCC
>CAMOUF010000048.1 GCA_946626395.1 uncultured Clostridia bacterium | reverse complement strand
TGGGAAGCGGCATCTTCACGAAGGGAGAACATACGCCGGAGATAGCTTGTCAACGCTTCTTTTTCCTGCTTCATTTTTTCATCCACTCCTGAAACAGCCGAAGGGAACATATAATCATTCCCTCCGGCTGTTTTAACTGGCTGTTGGGCTTTCAGTGATTTTCCATCACGCTTCGTTCGTCTTTTTGGCGTACTTCCTTGTGACGGAGCGGGGAGCGAGCCTGCACAGGAAGCTCATCAGCTTGGTGAAGCCGCCCTGATAGCACAGTACCTTTTTCTTTCGCATTGCCCGGAGACCCGCTTTCGCAACGTCTTCGGCCTTTGCGGCTTTTTTGAACATCCTGGAATCATTGCCCATGGCTGCAGCAGCTTCAAAGCCGGTGGCGGTGGGGCCGGGACAGAGTGCCGTAACGGTCACTCCGGTTCCTTTGACTTCCTCTGCCACGGCTTCGGAAAAGCTGCGCACAAAGGCTTTGGAAGCGTAGTAGATCGACATGCCGGGGCCAGCGCAGAAGGCGGCAACGGAAGAAAGATTCAGAATTTTTCCGTTCTTCCTTTCGATCATGCCTGGCAGGAAGCAATGGGTCAATTGCATCAGGGCGGTGATATTCACCTGCACCATCTCATACTGCTTCTTCCAATCCGATTGGGCAAAGGCTCCGCTGTCCCCAAAGCCCGCGTTGTTGATCAGCACGTCGATTTTCAAGTCGTGATCTTGGGTAAAATCGAACACCTTCAGTGCCGCGTCCGGAACGGAAAGATCCACAGGGCAAACATAGACGGCGGTGTCCTTATCCTCCAGGTCCTCTTTTATCTATTGCAGCTTGCCTTCGCTTCGTGCCACGACCACCAAATCGTATTTCTTCTGGGCCAGCAGCTTTGCAAATTCCAATCCCAGGCCACCGGAAGCGCCGGTGATCAGGGCTGTTTTTCTTTTTCTCATGTTCTTTCCATTACGCCGCACAGGCGGTGCTGATCAGGTTGATGCCGGCAAAAAGGATATTCAGGCCCATCATGGTGCCGATGGCGAAGGCAGTGATGGAAGGATTCATCATGCTCAGCACGCCCAGCACGATCAGCAGGATGCCATTGAGCATGACCACCCACCAGCGCTTGGCAATGACCTTGGTTTCAAAGGTTTTATGGAACTGATGCAGCTTGCTGGAGCGGATCAGCCGCAGAATACCGATAACGATCAGCCACAAAGCGGCGGCGTAAGCCACAAAAAGCGGTATCGGAGAAAACGGAAAGGAGAGCATCAAAAGAAGAAAGGCCATGAAGGGCGGCAGTTGAGACAAAGGAAAGAACGGCTGTGAATTGGTCGGCTCCAGCCCGTGAAACAGAAGGAGAACCATACCTACGACAAATTTCTTGACTATTGTGAAGAAGAAGCAATTTCTTCCTGGGTTGAGATGGATACTGTGATCGGCCGTCCTGTTGGGAAGGTACTCATGACTTTCCTTTTTGCTTGCTGCAATTTCATGTTTGCTTTACTGCTGGACGACAAGACTGCTGCTTCGGCCACAGCGGCAATCGAAAGCCTGAAAGATCGTCTGGGCCGGGCGAGCTTCTGCTTTGGAGTAATCCTGCCCGTCATTCTCACAGATAATGGCGGGGGAATTTGCCAACATTGCAGCCTATGAAAACGATCTGAAAGGGAGACAGGAATCTCGGCTCTTTTTCTGCGAACCTTACTGTTCCAGCGAAAAGCCCCGAGTGGAAAAGAATCATACTCCCCTGCGAGATATTCTCCCATCAGGCACTTCCTTTGATAACTTGTCACAGGAAGATGTCAATTTGATCTTTTCACACGTGAACGGCGTCATGCGTAAGGGACTTCATGGAAAATCTTCTTATCAGGTTTTTGTTTCTCTGTTCTCTGAACGCCTGGCCGCTGTGTTGGGTATTTCTTATGTGAACCCTGCTGACGTTATTCAGTTCCCTCATCTTTTGATGAAATAATTCTGTTTTGCCTCCTATTTCCACATTTAGCCAATTTCATGGCCCGTTTTTTCCCAAAGTAACGTCTCACTCCTGACGGACGTTACTTTGATAAAACGTTCATAATTGGCCTGTTTGCTATGCTTTCCTGTTTGACTTCTGGCTTTTTTGTGAACAACTATTCCTATTTCTTTTTCTCTAATTGCATATGTTCTTACAGTTCCGGCATTTTTTTATTCGTCTTTTTTGTCTCCTATACTCCAAACCCCTGTTGTTTACTCGTTTCTCTTAGTAACGTCCACGACTTTTCCCACTGTGGACGTTACTCTGGAAATTTACGAGTATTTTGGAGATAGAACAGCGTGCCATACCATGGAAAGAACAGAGTGGGGGAGACCGATAAAAACAACAGAGGAAAGACGAAAGCTGTCCTTCCTCTGTTGTTTTTTGAATCTTGTTTATTCTTTGGGTTTATACTCCTGCTGATATACGATCAGGCCGGAAGAAAACCCGCAGCATTATTTGGTATACTTTTCCCGCTTGATATAGTGGGTGTGCAGCAGCTGATGGGCCTTGTGGCCGTTGGGCTCACCCAGGTATTCAGCGTAGAGCTTCTTGATTTCTTCGTTCTCGTGGCTCTTGCGCTTGGGCTTGCCAGCGTCCTCGCCGTACAGGGCCTTGGCGCGCAGCACCCGGGGATCGCAGGTCATCTTGTCCTGGCTGGACACGATGGGCTGACCGCCGCCGGTGACGCAGCCGCCGGGGCAGGCCATCACTTCGATGAAGGTGTAGTTCTTTTCGCCGGAGCGAACCATATCCAGCAGCCTGGAAGCGGCGCCGGTGGAGTGGGCCACGGCCACGGATACAGGCAGGTCGCCAACCTGGACGGTGGCTTCCTTAATGCCTTCAATGCCACGGACGGCAGTGAAGTTCACGTCTTCCAGGGTTTCGCCAGTGATGGTTTCATAAGCGGTACGCAGGGCCGCTTCCATCACGCCGCCGGTTGCGCCGAAGATGACGGCAGCGCCGGTGGATTCGCCGCACAGAGGATCAAAGTCCTCGTCAGGCAGGTTCACAAAGTCGATACCCGCTTCCTTGATCATCCGGGCCAGCTCACGGGTGGTGATGACGGCGTCCACGTCGGGATAACCGGTGCCAGCCAGTTCCTCACGATCCGCCTCGAACTTCTTGGCGGTGCAGGGCATCACGGACACAACCGCGATATCTTTGGGATCGATGCCGGCCTTTTCGGCGTAGTAGCTCTTGATGATCGCGCCCAGCATTTCATGGGGGCTCTTGCAGGAGGACAGGTTGGGGATGAAGTCCGGATAATAGGTTTCGCAGAACTTGATCCAGCCGGGGGAGCAGGAGGTGATCATGGGCAGCACGCCGCCTTCCTTCACCCGGTGCACCAGCTCGGTGGCTTCTTCCATAATGGTCAGGTCGGCGCCGAAATCGGTGTCGAATACTTTGTCAAAGCCCATGCGATGCAGGGCGGCAGCCAGCTTGCCGGTCACGGAGGTGCCCATGGGCAGACCGAATTCCTCGCCCAGGGCGGCGCGCACGGCGGGAGCGGGCTGCACGACCACATGCTTGCTTTCATCGGCGATCAGGTCCCACACCTTCTTGGTTTCGTCCTTCTCATACAGCGCGCCCACGGGGCAGGCGGTGATGCACTGGCCGCAGTTGATGCAGGGCATATCGTTGAGCTTCAAGTTCCAGGGGGATTCGATGGCGGTGGCAAAGCCGCGGTTCACCGGGCCGATCACGCCCACGTTCTGCACCTTGGAGCACACAGCCACGCAGCGGCGGCACAGGATGCACTTATTGTTGTCGCGGACGATGGAGGGGCTCACGTCGTCGATATCGTATTCGTTCTGCTTGCCAGCGTATTTGTCGCCGTTTTCCACGCCCAGCTCCCGGCACAGCTTCTGCAGTTCGCAGTTGGTGGAGCGGATGCAGGAGAGGCACTTCTGCTCATGAGCGGACAGCACCAGCTCCAGCAGGTTCTTGCGGTACTGGCGGATCTGGGGAGTATTGGTTTTTACGTTCATGCCCTCGGACACGGGCAGCACGCAGGCGGCCTGCAGGGCGCGGCCGCCGGCGTTGACCACGCACATGCGGCACGCGCCGATGGCGTTCACGTCTTTCAGGTAACACAGGGTGGGAATATTGATTCCCGCCTGCTTGGCAGCCTCCAGAACGGTGGTGCCGGCAGGGACGGAAACCTTTACGTTGTCGATCGTAAGGTTGATCATCTGTTCCATTTTCTTTTCCTCCTTGCACGAATCACTGTTTGGAGATGGCGCCGAAGCGGCACTTTTCCATGCAAGCGCCGCACTTGAGGCACTTGGCGGGATCGATCACATGGGGCTTTTTCACTTCGCCGCTGATGGCGTTGCCGGGGCAGACCCGGGCGCAGGCGGTGCAGCCGCGGCACTTTTCAGGATCGATCACATAGGCCAGCAGGGCCTGGCAGTGATGGGCGGGGCACTTCTTGTCCCGGATATGGGCTTCGTATTCATGACGGAAGAATTTGATGGTGGACAAAACGGGGTTGGGAGCCGTCTGGCCCAGGCCGCACAGGGCGGTCGCCTTGATGGTGTTGGCCAGGTTTTCCAGCTTTTCGATGTCGCCTTCTTCGCCCTTGCCGTTGACGATGCGCTCCAGGATTTCCAGCATACGGCGGGTGCCGATGCGGCAGGGGGCGCACTTGCCGCAGCTTTCATCCACGGTAAAGTCCAGGAAGAAGCGGGCGATGTCTACCATGCAGTTGTCTTCGTCCATGACGATCATACCGCCGGAGCCCATCATGGAGCCCGCGGCGATCAGGTTGTCATAGTCCACAGGGGTATCCAGCAGTTCCGCGGGCAGGCAGCCGCCGGAGGGACCGCCGGTCTGCACGGCTTTGAAAGCCTTGCCGTTGGGGATGCCGCCGCCGATATCGTAAATGATGGTGCGCAGGGGGGTGCCCATGGGCACTTCCACCAGGCCGGTGTTGTTGATCTTGCCGCCCAGAGCGAACACCTTGGTGCCCTTGCTCTTTTCAGTGCCCATGGCGTTGAACCAGTCCGCGCCCTTGAGAATGATCTGGGCCACGTTGGCGTAGGTTTCCACATTGTTGAGCATGGTGGGCTTGGCGAACAGGCCCTTCACAGCGGGGAAGGGAGGACGGGGGGTGGGCTCGCCGCGCTTGCCTTCGATGGAGCGCATCAGAGCCGTTTCCTCACCGCAGACGAAAGCGCCCGCGCCCAGGCGGATCTTGATGTCGAAATTGAAGCCGGTTTCAAAAATGTTTTCGCCCAGCAGGCCGTATTCACGGGCCTGGCCGATGGCGATTTCCAAACGCTTTACAGCGATGGGATATTCGGCACGGACGTAAATGTAGCCCTCGGAAGCGCCGATGGCGTAGCCGGCGATGGCCATGGCTTCCAGCACGGCATGGGGGTCGCCTTCCAGAACGGAGCGGTCCATGAAAGCGCCGGGGTCGCCTTCGTCAGCGTTGCAGGCCACGTACTTCTGATCGGCCACGGAGGCCGCCGCGAATTTCCACTTGAGGCCGGTGGGGAAGCCGCCGCCGCCGCGTCCGCGCAGGCCGGACTTGAGGATCTCCTCGATGACCTGTTCGCGGGTCATGGTGGTCAGGGCCTTTTCCAGGGCCTTGTAGCCGTCCATGGCCAGATACTCGTCGATGTTCTCCGGGTCGATGACGCCGCAGTTGCGCAGCGCGATCCGGTGCTGATGCTTGTAGAAGGTGATGTCGTCCAGCTTCTTCTCCGCATCCTGCTCGTGGGTGGCGTGCTCAGTGTACACCAGGTGCTCCACCTTGCGGCCCTTGAGCAGGTGCTCGCTGACGATCTCGTCCACGTCGTCCACCTTCACATGGCTGTAGAAGGTGCCGTCGGGGTAGACGATGACCACGGGGCCGGCTTCGCACAGGCCGAAGCAACCGGGGG
>CAMOUF010000047.1 GCA_946626395.1 uncultured Clostridia bacterium | reverse complement strand
GCAAGCACGCCATATTTCAGCATTTCAGCTTCCCCCTGGGAAAGAAGCTCGCCGGGCAGGGCCCGGAGGATATCGGTATCGCAGAGCACCAGTTGCGGCTGGGGAAAGGCCCCCGCCAGGTTTTTTCCCGCCTGCAGATCCACCGCCGTTTTGCCGCCAACGGAGGAGTCCACCGCCGCCAGGAGGGTGGTGGGAATCTGCACAAAACGCATGCCCCGGTTGTACACCGCAGCGGCGAAGCCCGCCAAATCCCCTGGCACCCCGCCGCCCAGAGCCACCACCACGTCGGAACGGGAAACGGCCTGGCTGCCCAGCCATTCCAGAGCCTGGGCCAGGGTGGTCATGGTTTTGTGCTGCTCCCCATGGGGAAAGGACCAAAGCAGGGCGTCAAAGCCCGCTCTTTGCAGGCTGTCCACGGCCGCCTTTCCATACAGCCTTTCCACCGTGTCGTCGGTGATGACAGCCGCCCTGCAAGGGGCGATCACCTTTGCGATTTCCTCCCCCGCCCGGGCCAGCAGCCCCGGCCCGATGAGCACATCGTAAGCGCCGGATGCGCTGATATGAACCCGTTCCATGGTCATTCCTCCAATGCTTCCTTGATTTCCCGGCCCTCCCGCAGCAGGAAGCGGAGGCGCTCCTCATCCCGGCTTTCCAGCGCGTCCCGGTATTCCGTGAGCCGGTCGATCAAATGCTGGGTTTCCAGCAGCAATAGATCGTCATTTTCCAGAAACAGCTCCGTCCACATATCTTCGTTCAGCCGCGCCACCCGGGTCATGTCCCGGAAGCTGCCCGCGGAAAAGCCCCGGTGCTTGGGAGCCAGCGGGGTTTTCACATAGGCGCTGGACACCACATGGGCCAATTGGGAGGTAAAGGCGATCATTTCATCGTGCTCCCGGGGGGTGGTGAACCGCACCCGGCCAAAGCCGATGGAGAGGAAAATTTCCTTGGCCCGGCGAACGGTTTCAACATCCGTGCCGGGGGCGGGAGCCAGGATCATGGAGGCGTTTTCAAACAGATCATCCTGGGAAAAGGAAAAGCCGCTGCGCTCCCTTCCCGCCATGGGATGGCCGCCCATGAACACGGCCTCCTTTCCCTCAAAGGCGGGATACAGCCGGTCGCACACAAACCGCTTCACCCCGCAGCAGTCAATGACCAAAGCGCCGGGCTTGAAAGCATCCATGTGCTCTAAAATCCAGTTTACGGAAGCCTGGGGATAGAGCGCCACCAGCACCACGTCGCAGTCCTTTAGATTCTCATTGGTGAGCTCCTCATCAATCGCCCCCACCAGCCTGGCCTGCAGCAGGGTGGGCTCCTTCACATCCGCCCCGTATACAGTGTTTCCCGAATGAAATTTGATGCTCCTGGCCAGGGAACCGCCGATGAGCCCCAGGCCCACAATGCCGAAAATCATGAGGAATCCTCCTTCCTCCCGGATGATTTTTATTTTGAAACAAACATGCCGTACTCCTTAGGCACGTGAAGCACGCCTTCAACCATATGGGCTTTCAGCACAGAAACCACCGTTTCCCGGGGCAGCTGCCTCAGCCGCGTCAGGCCCGTCAGGGAAAACATGTAATCCGCCATATCTTCCGCGTCTGTTACGGACAGAACATCCTGATAATCATAGCGCCGCACGTCGGAAAAGAAGGCTTGCAGCTGACTTTTTCCATTTTGCAGGGTAAAGGAATGATTGCCGCTGTCCCGGACGCCCTCCTGCTGAAATAAACCGCAGAGAAACTCCAGGATGCCATGTTCCCCATAGGTGGCGCTGTAAAATGTTCCGCCAGGTTTGAGCACCCTTTTGGCCTCGGAGAGGGCCTTTTCGATATCCGGTACATGATACAGCATCATATTGGCGATCACGGCGTCAAAGGTGTGATCCGCAAAGGGAATGCTTTGCATGTCGATCACCTGAAATTCGATGCCCTCCTGACCCCGCAGGGTTTCTTTGGCCTCAAGCAGCATGCCTTCCGAAAAATCCGAAAGCACCAGGGGAGCGCATTTTTTGATCAGGCTTTCCCGGCCCGCCCACATTTTGCCGCTGCCGCAGCCAAGCTCCAGCACGGCCATGCCCTCCTCCAGCCGATAATGGGACACGATCCAATTGCCAAAGCCCTGGCGATTGACGGAGTATTTTTCATGAAGGGAAATCCGCCTGTTCAGCCTGTCCGGGGCAGCGTACTGGGCCCGCACAGCGTTTTGCTCATCAAGCGCCACTCCGCATCATCTCCCAGCTTATCTGCACGCGTAAGGGCGCACGGCCCGAACGCAGGCGGCCACGTCGTCAAAAGCGTCGGGGGTCAGGGATTGGGCCCCGTCGGACAGGGCGTGGGGCGGGTCGTTGTGCACCTCGATCATCAGGCCGTCCGCCCCCGCCACCGTGGCGGCCAGAGCCATGGGCTTGACCAGGTGGGCATAGCCGGTGGCGTGGCTGGGGTCCACCACCACAGGCAGATGGGTAAGCCTGCGCAGCACCGGCACCGCCGCCAGGTCCAGGGTATTGCGGGTGGCGGTTTCAAAGGTGCGAATGCCCCGCTCGCACAGAATCACGTTTTCATTGCCCCCGGCCATGATGTATTCCGCGCTCATGAGCCACTCCTGAATGGTGTTGGCCAGGCCGCGCTTGAGCAAAATGGGCTTGCGGGTTTGGCCCAATTCCTTGAGCAGTTCAAAATTCTGCATGTTCCGGGCTCCCACCTGGATCACATCTACGTCCTCAAAGAGCGGCAGGTGGTTCACGTCCATGATCTCCGTCACGATGGGCAGGCCCGTTTCCTTTTTCGCCAGCAGCAAAAGCCGGATGCCTTCCTCGTGAAGGCCCTGGAAAGCATAGGGCGAGGTGCGGGGCTTGAACGCGCCGCCCCGCAGCAGCCCGGCCCCGGCGGCCTTGACCCGCTTGGCCACGTACACGATCTGTTCCTCCGTTTCCACGGAGCAGGGCCCGGCGATGATTTCAAAATGCCCGCCGCCGATTTTTACCTTTTCATTGACCTGGACCACCGTGTCCTCGGCGTGGAATTTCCGGTTGGCGTTCTTGTAGGGCTCCTGCACCCGCTGCACGTTTTCCACGATTTCCAGGCTCTTGATCACGTCGATATCCAGCCGGGAGGTATCGCCGATGAGACCCATGATGGTCTGGGTTTCGCCCACGGACATATGGATGTTGAAGCCCATGGATTTGAGCCAGGTGGTCAGGTTTTCCACCTGCTTGGGATCGGGTTTGTTTTTCAGCAGAATGATCATACCGTTTTTCCTCCCGTGAAAGATAATAAGGTCTAAGTTCCAAGTACTAAGGGGAATGGAATTTGCCTGGGTCATTTAACTGGGAATTTCCGAAAGAAAAGAGCCTTGCGGCGCGGGGGCCGCAAAGCTCTGAATCCTCTGTCAGTATCTTTACATGCGGCTGCGCGCCTTACCGAAAAAAACGATAAAGCGAAAATAAAAGTAAGCCGCCGCAAAGTTCCGCATAAGACAATCCTCCATCAGAAATTCAAGAAAAGCATAGCACAGCCGCCCATTCCGGTCAAGGGGAAAAGTGTATTTCTCCTGTTTTTATCCCTTGCCGGAAGCCGAAGGGAGGCGGGAATCAGGAAATAAAAGTATGTGAATACAAATTGCAAATCAGGCTGCTTTTCCCATGATTGCCTGTGAGCTTCCAATCCGTACCCCTCTGCGCTCTGAACTCTGCGCGCTGCACTCTCTTATTCCTGTTGCCTAATGCCTATTTCCTATTGCCTTAAACCGTTCTTGATCCCCCTGCCTAATTACTTGATATCCTCCACCATCTCAGTCAGCGCTCTCAGGCCCACCACCATGCCCTTGGAATTATCCAGGCGATAGTCCGCCGCGGCCCGGTAATGGCCGATGCAGCGGTTGTACTGGTCGATGACATCTTCATGGTTGCCGCCTGCCAGCAAAGGACGGCGGTCCACCTTGATATCGGAAATGATCTGGTCCAGCGGTCGGTCAATATGGATGATCACACCATGATTTTTCATGATGGTCACGTTTTCGGAAAAGGTGCACAGCTCGCCGCCGGTGGACACCACGCAGGGCGGCTGACCCACCAATTCCATCAGCACCGCCGTTTCCGCGCTGCGAAAAAGCGGCTCCCCCAGCGTGGCAAACACGTCGTTGACGGACTGCATGCCCAGCAGCTCGCAAACCCGCTGGTCCGTGTCCACAAAGCGCCAGTTCAGGTTTTGCGCAAGCCGCCTGCCCAGGCTGGTTTTGCCCGCGCCGGCCATGCCGACCAGAAAAATATGCATTTGGATCATGAAGCATCCCCCTCGCGCTCGTCGGTGCGGAGTTTATAGAATCATTCTTTTGCATTTTCTGAACTTAATTATACCATAATTGTGCAGGGTTTGCAAGGATGTTTCTGGTAAATTAATCAATAATCGTGATTATTTCATCATGATTATGAATATTTTCTGTCAATTTCGAGCAAACCAATGGAGAGGTGATGCCCATGGAAGAAAAGAAACGGCAGGAAAGCCCCCGTCCCTCTGAAGAAAAAAAGGCGCTGTTCACGCTGCCGGAAAAAAAGAAAAGGATGCGTTTGGCCCATCGGGTGCTCCATTGAAGGGAAAGTGTGCCAGCCTTTCAGACTTTTACAAAATTCTGTATTTGTTCAGTCGTGGTCCCTTTGCGATTTGGATCGTATACAACTTCCAAGTTGATTCAGTTCAGCACAATTCTACGGCCGATGATTGACGCTATTTCGCTTAAAACTTAGAACTTTGAACTTAGAACTATCCCGCTTTCCCACTTTCTTCACCATGATAACTGCACACGTACAGAATTTTTTTGAATAATGGAACAATCAGCCTTCCTGTTTCGTCTATATAGATGAGGTGAGGCTAAAATGAGTACCATGCTTTCAATTTGTACCCCCAAGGAAGAAAACCCCACTTTGCTGGCCATTGACGAAGACGAGAAGACCGTGTATGTGGACGGAGAGCCCTGCGCCCTGACCCAGCAGGAGTTTTCTCTTTTGCAGGAATTGGCGCAGAATCCGGACAGGCCCGTGTCCCGGGAGGAGCTGCTTCGGGAGGCGTGGGGCTATGCCAGCCCCGGCGAAACCCGCACCGTGGACGTGCATATCCAGCGCTTGCGGAAAAAGCTGGGCTTCTTCTGCATCGAAACGGTATACCGCAGGGGGTATAAACTGCGTGCTCAGGAAGTGTACTGAAGATAAAAGATTCCGGGGAAAATGGCTCTTGAAAAAAGCGAGAGCGGTTTTCCCCTGTTTTTTTGTTTTCTTTTTTCCGTCGGCTCAACTGCCCTTGCCCTGTCACTTCTTTCCTGCCGGATAGCTTTTTTCAGGGGAATGGTGTATAATTGAAATAACGCATGCTGAAAGGAGGGCGAAACGCCATGCGGTTCCTGGCGATGGCGCTTTTGGCAGCGCTGCTGTTTCCTTTTGCCCTCCTGAAAGCGGAAACGCCGCCGCCTCAGCCCGCCCTGCGGGCGTTGCTGATCGGGTGCGACCGGTTCGTGACCCAGCCGGACACCTGGCCCGCGGCGGAAAACAATGTGCGCATCCTGTCCGACGCCCTGGCGAAGGACATCCGTGGCTATGCCCTGATCCGTTCCCTGTCCGGAAGCGTCGCCACCAAAGAAGGGTTTCAGCGCGCCGTGGAGGAAGCCTTTCAGAACGCCGGGGAAAACGACGTTTCTCTTTTGTATATCAGCACCCATGGGATGTTCAGCGAAGGCGTCACCAACGCGGAGGCGGGGCTGCTGCTCAGCGACGGGGAAACGGAAACGCTGCTGGATGCCGCCGTCCTGCAGGAGATTCTGGATCAGGTGCCCGGAAACAAAATCGTGATCCTGGACGCCTGCAACTCCGGGGCCATCATCGGCAAGGGTTTATCCGGCGGGGCGGCCCAGTGCTTTCTGACAGGCAAAAGCTATCATGTGCTGTGCAGCGCGGGCGGCAGCGAAGCCAGCTGGTACTATCAAAGCGGCGGCGAAGGCCCCGCCTCGGGGGCCAGCTATTTTGCCTCCGTGCTCACCAACGGCCTGGGCGTTCAGGGAGCCTGCAGTGCCGATATCAACGCGGACGGCCTGGTGACCCTGGCGGAAATGTACGCCTATCTATTGGATAATTATGCCGCCTCCACCCCCCAGGTGTATCCCCAGGGGGACGACGGGCTGGTGCTGTTTGCCTATGACCCGGATAATGTCTATGCCGCGGAAAAGGCCGTGACGGACGTTTCCTTTCAGGACACCCTGCTTACCGCCGGGCAGACCGACGTGACCTTTTCCTTTACCGTGCGCAGGCAGACCCATTTATATTATCAGATCGTATACCACCGGGACGGCGTTTGGCAGTTTGCACAGGCCCAGCATTTTCTGGACGGAGAGCAGGCGGACGGCACCGTGCTGCCGGGCAGGAAAATGCGCACCCTGTCGCTGAACACGGGGGAAGACGCTTCCGGCTATGTGATCATTCAGCTTTTATCCATGGAGGATGACACACCCCTGTTTGAAGGCGCCAGGCTGCTGTGCGTGCAGCCCGCCACGGGATCGGTGCGCCTGGCCGCGGTGACCGGCGCTTCCTTTGTGCCCACCCTGGGCCAGGAAATGGCCATCTGGGCGGAGCACGACGTGCCCTGCGGCCTGACAGTGAACATCCTGAACGAAAGCGGCAGGGTGGTTCGCCGCATCGCCTACGACGTCCCCTCCCGGCCCCAGCATCTTTCCCCCGCCGCCAGCAGCTTTTACTGGGACGGCCGCAAAAACGACGGAGAAATGGCGGAGCCCGGCGCCTACCGGGCCCAGATAAAAACCCGCATGAACGGAGAAGATATTTCCTGTGTCAGCGATGTATTCTATTTAGAGGTAGCCGCAGCGCAATAAGAGGGCAAACAAAAAAGACGCGTTATGCGTCTTTTTTGGCTCAATATAAAAGTTTGTGGGGGAAACCGCTCTTTGGATGCCAAAGAGCGGTTTCCCCCACACCCCCATCCGAGAAAGCAATCAAAGATTCAGTAAATGCGTTCTTTCTTCCTGGTTCTTTTCGGAGCAAAACAGCAGGAATATATTGGAATCTACCACAAAATTTTTACATTGAAACCTTTTTTATTTGCGGATTTTATACGATGATCAGCAGCCTGCCGCAGGTTTCGCATTCCACCAGCTCGCCGGCCTTCACCTTGCGAACCACCGAGGAGGGCAGGGACATATTGCAGCCCTGGCACTGGTCGCCGTTGAGCATGGCCAGCGGGGGCACGCTGTGGCGCTTGATTTCCTTATAGCGTTCCATAAACTCCTTTTCAATGGGCTTGGCCTTTTCCGCCGCGGCGGCCCGGAGGGAATCCAGCTCGCTGTCCTTTTCATGCTTTTCATCATCATAGACCAGCTTGAGCTTTTCAAATTCGCTCTTGGCCTTGGCGGCGCGGACGCGCACGTCGTGCTGCTGGCGTTCCCGGTCGCCCGCGTCCTTGCGGATCCGCTTCACTTCCTGTTCATAAGCGGTCAGGTTATTCTGGAAGCGCTTGGCGTCGTTCATGAACTGCTGCACCTCGGCGCTGTTCTTGGGCGGATCGCTCTCCATTTTGGCGTGCAGGTTATGAAGCTGCTCGTTGGTCATTTTCAGGGCGTCCTTGAGCGCCTCCAGCCGGTCCTGCATGGCGCTCACTTCGCTTTCCATGCGCTTCATGGCGGTTTGCTGTTCGGTGTACAAATCCTTATATTTTACCAGCTTTTGCCTGACAGGAGAGCGTCTGATGGAAGCTTCCAGCTTATCCACTTCCACGTCTGCTTTCTGAAATTCCCACAAAAGATGCAATTGATCCATCTATTTGCCCTCCTTCTATTGATTAAACGCTGCCAAAGGGCGCGCATTGAGACGGGAAAACCCGCACATTACATTGTACATCATTTAAGCGCTTTTGTAAATACTCCGCCAAAAACGGCACCAGCGGCGCTTCCGTGCCGTAATGGCCCCCGTCGAACAGCACAAAATCGCTCATGGCGGCGGCCAGGGCATTGTGATGGCGCACCTCGCCGGTGAGCAGGGCCTGGGCGCCCAAGGCCTGGGCCGCCATCCAGTCGCCGTCGTCCGCGCCGCCCGCGATGGCCAGGGTCGCAACGGTTTGATTGCCATCCCCATAGCAGCGGACGGGAAAACGCAGGGCGGCGGAGATTTTTTCCTCCAGCGCCTTGGCGGTCAAAGGCTCCTCCAATTCGCCCAGGAACAGATAATTGGTTTCCTTCCGCAGGTTTTTTAGCCCCAATAGCCGGGCGCAGGCAGCGCTGCCGCTCAGCTCCGTCTGATCCAGATTGGTATGGGCGGCGATCAGGGACAGATTTCTCCGCACCATTTCGCACAGGATGCGTCCTTCGGCGTCCTCCTCCAATAGGTTTTTCCGGGCGTGGAAGAAAAGGGGATGATGGCTGACGATCAATTCCGCCCCCAGCTCTTCCGCTTCCTTGACCACATCCCAGGTGCAGTCCAGCGCCACCAGGATTTTATGTACCTCCGCGTCCCGGCGGCCCACCAGCGCGCCCACGTTGTCATAGCCTTCGGCAGTTTCCACGGGAGCCAGTTCATTGAGCAGATCTTCAATATTTTTCACAGTGATGGACACGGTCTCTTTCCTCCCTGAGCCAATCAAGCTCCTGCTGTTCCTTTTCGCCCCGCTTCTTTTCCGCGATGGCGACGCGCCAATCAAGATAAGGCGCGTAGTGCGCCGGGCAGCCCTCCATCAGGCGGGGCCCCAAATACATCTGCTTTTCCGTGAGCGCTTCTTCCCCCGGCACGGCCTTCATCAGGCAGTAAAACCGATTGGCGGCGAAGGCGATTTCTTCCTGTTCCACCCGGTAGCCAAGGGCGTTCACCGTTTTTCTCACCAGCGGCATATCCGTATGAGCGGATAAAATCAGGCTGGCCCCCTGCAGCTTTTCCCTGCCCGCCGTCAGGATGCCGCAAAGGGTATGGCCGCCCATGCCCAATATGGCGATGGCGTCTGCGGGCCGGGGCAGAGCGAACAGACCGTCCCCCACGGAAAGATCCGCCCGGTGGGAAAGCCCCCGCTCCGTGAGCAGCCTTTCCGCCTTCTTCAAGGATTCCGCGCTGATATCCGCCACGCACATGCGGCGGCACTTGCCCGATTCCAGCAGATAACAAGACAACCGCCCGTGATCGGCGCCGATATCGGCGCCATAGTCACAGGCGGGAAAAAGCGCGGACGCGCGGGATAAACGATCATCCAATGCAGGCATGGCCATCAGTCCAGATAATCCTTGAGCTTCTTGCTGCGGCTGGGATGGCGCAGCTTGCGCAGGGCCTTGGCTTCGATCTGGCGGATGCGCTCACGGGTCACCTGAAACTCCTTGCCCACTTCCTCCAGGGTGCGCTGATGGCCGTCGTCCAGGCCAAAGCGCAGGCGCAGCACCTTTTCTTCCCGGGGGGTCAGGGTGTCCAGCACGTCCCAGAGCTGCTCCTTCATCAGGGCGTGGGACGCGGCTTCGGCGGGGGCCAGAGCGGTTTCATCCTCCAGGAAGTCGCCCAGATGGCTGTCCTCTTCCTCGCCGATGGGGGTTTCCAGGGACACGGGCTCCTGGGCGATCTTGATGATTTCCCGAACCTTGGATTCGCTGATGCCCATGGACTTGGCGATTTCCTCGGGGGTGGGCTCCCGGCCGTATTCCTGCAAAAGCTGGCGGGACACCCGGATCAGCTTATTGATGGTTTCCACCATATGCACGGGAATGCGGATGGTGCGGGCCTGGTCGGCAATGGCGCGGGTGGTGGCCTGGCGGATCCACCAGGTGGCGTAGGTAGAAAATTTATAGCCCTTGCGGTAATCGAATTTTTCAACGGCTTTGATCAGGCCCAGGTTGCCTTCCTGGATCAGATCCAGGAACTGCATGCCTCTTCCCACATAACGCTTGGCAATAGAAACCACCAAACGAAGGTTGGCCTCCGCCAGCTTTCGTTTCGCGGCTTCATCTCCCTTTTCCATGCGCTGAGCCAGTTCGATCTCTTCATCGGCAGACAGGAGGGGAACCTTTCCGATCTCCTTCAGAT
>CAMOUF010000046.1 GCA_946626395.1 uncultured Clostridia bacterium | reverse complement strand
CCCCAGGTCCGCAGCCTCAATAGTCGCAACTCCGCTTCATGCGGAGCTTGCTCCTTTTCGGCTGATCTCAGCGCGGACAGGACATCCGCCACCGGCGGCTGTCCGCGCTTCGTCCCCCTCCGAGAAAGCAATCCAGAAATTGATAATCGCTGTTTTTCCTTTTCTAATGCTTTATGAAAGGAAGAACCATAGATTGATTGGTATCCCCACAAGATTCTGTAATGAACCTGAATTTAGGCAGATGATTACAGAAGAACGATGCCCTTTTGTTCGCAGCTTTCCCGGGTGGCAGGGTCCCAATAAGAGGACTGGACCTCGCCGATGTGGGCCTTGCCCAGCAGCAGCATGCACATGCGGCTCTGGCCGATGCCGCCGCCGATGGTATAGGGCAGTTCACCTTTAAGCAGCGCCTGATGGAAGGGCAGGTTCCGCCGCTCCTCTTTCCCGGCCAGCTTCAATTGCCGGTCCAGGGATTCCGGCGACACGCGGATGCCCATGGAGGACAGCTCGAACGCGCAGCCCAGCAGGTCGTTCCAGAACATGATATCGCCGTTCAGCTCCCAATCGTCGTAGTCGGGGGCGCGGCCGTCGTGGGGCTGGCCGGATTTCAGCCTGCCGCCGATTTGCAGGATGCAGGCGGTTTTATGGGCCTGCAAATACAGGTTTTCCCGCTCCTTGGGGGTCTTGGTGGGATACATATCCTCCAATTCCTGGGTGGTGACGAAGGAAATATCCCGGCACAGGGTGGTTTTTACCTGGGGATATTCCCACTTGATCCGGTCCAGGGTGATGCATACCGCCGTCACGATGCGCTGCATGGTGTCCTTGAGCAAATCCATGGTGCGCTCCTCTTCCCGGATCACCTTTTCCCAGTCCCACTGGTCCACATACACGGAATGCAGGTTATCCAGGGTTTCGTCCCGCCGGATGGCGTTCATGTCCGTATACAGCCCTTCCCCCGCGGGAAACTTATACCGGGCCAGGGCGTAGCGCTTCCACTTGGCCAGGGAATGCACCACCTGGGCTTCTTCCCCTGTTTCCAAAATATCAAAAGACACGGGCCGCTCCACGCCGTTGAGGTCGTCGTTCAGGCCCGACGCGCCGTCCACAAACAGCGGCGCGGATACCCGCTTTAAATGCAGCGCGTGGCTCAGGTTGCTTTCAAAGGTTTTCTTGATCAGGGCGATGGCTTCCTGGGTTTCGTACAGGCTCAGGTTCGATACATACCCCGCGGGTACTTCCACATGACTCATTGCCGCTTCCTCCTTTTATCCATAAAAGAATAGCAAGCCCCGCCCGCTTTGTCAATTCCCGGGGTGTTTTTTGAATGGACTTTTTAAAAAGTGAGGAGTGAGGAATGAGGAGTGAGGAGTTAATAGTTGGCGCTTCGCGCCATAGGCAATAGGAGCTCATTGTGTTGTAACAATTTTCAACTCCTCACTCCTCACTCCTAACTCCTCACTCATCTTGAAATGATCCCCGCCTGTTCCAAGGCGGTCAGCAGGGTTTGGATGCATGCTTCATAGACGCCGTCATCGCCGCCATAGGGGTCGGGCACGGCGGGAGAAAGCACGGCGGCTTTTCCCGCGCAGGCGGGATACCGGGCAAGCAGAGCGTCCAAATGGCCGTGGGTCATCACGTATACCCGTTCGGCTTCTTCCAGTAAAGATGCGGACACTGGCTGCGCCAGGTGCTCCGTCAGGTCGGCCCCGTGGCGGCGGGCGGCGCGGACGGCCTGGGGCGTGGCCGGGTCGCCGAGGCAGGCGTACAGGCCGGCGGACTGGGCGTCCACGCCCCGGCTGCGGGCCAGGGCTGCGGCCATGGGGCTGCGGCAGGTGTTGCCGGTGCACACGAACAGGATCATGGTTTTTCCCCCGTTTTCCTCTGTTTTTTCTTCATGATACCATAGGCCGGGCCCTGGCGCAAGCGGGCAAAAAATAAGGCTTGACGCCGCCTTTTTTGTAAAATGAGAAAAAGAAGAGAAAAACCGGGAAAAAAAGACTTGCGTTTTGTTCCGCATTGTGGTAATATATCTGATGCTGATTATCAGCGAAGTATTCATGAGGAGGTGAAGGAAGTTGCCCAATATTAAGTCCGCCATGAAGCGCGTGAAGGTGAGCAAAACGAAGAACCTGCGGAATCGTATGGTGAAGTCTGGGGTGAAGACCGCGATCAAGAAGTATCAGGCCGCCCTGACTGAGGGTGTGGCCCCTGCCAGCGCGCAGCTGAGCGTCACCACCTCCGCTATTGATAAAGCGGTTTCCAAGGGCGTTATGCACAAGAACACTGCTAACCGCAAAAAGGCGCGTCTCGCTAAGGCCCTGGCCAAAGCCAACGCTTAATTGCTCGCCAAGCAAAACCCGCTCATGGCGGGGTTTTTTGTTATTATTCAGCTACCGCTGCATGATAACACGAATGAAACCGGAAATAGTCACCTGATGCCTGAGCTGTAGCTTTCTTTTCCACGGCCTCACAGGAAGAAGCCAAGAAACCGCTTGCTATTTCCGGAAATTCAGGATACAATAAAGAAGGAGCAAATCATGTTTCGGCAGGAGGGCTGTGTATGCCGAATGTGTTTTTTTCAGAAAATGAGTACACCTTTGTATGGGATGCCGACAAGGATGAAAAAAACTATAAAAACATGGCATCTCCTTTCAAACCGCCGCAAGCGTGTTTTTGGATGAGTTGCGGCTTGAAATGCCAGACCTGCTTCACAGCGACAAAGAAGACCGTTACATCACCATTGGATTGGTCTACAGAATGCTGACCGTCGTATATTGCGATCGGCAGAACAAGCTTACAGGCAATACCGATATTCGCATCATTTCCGCAAGACCTGCCACCAAAATGGAACAAATGCTCTATAATAACAATCTGATCGGCAGAGTATAGCAGATAAAGGAGGCGAAAAAAATGGGAGAAACCGTTCACTTTGTTTTAAAACGCGAATCAAAAATGACTCCGGAAGAAAAAGCAATGGTAGACGCCGCGTGCATGATGCCCGCGGAAGAAGACACGGAAAATCCGGAAATCGACCCCATCAAAACGCCTGAGCTTTATGCGGCGCTGGTTCAGGCGGTAGCGGAACGAAACAGAAGAATATCCAAACAACAGGCATAACCCATTGCTTTGAAAACATCAACGATCAAATGTACAGGAGAACCTATGTTAGCCATCGTGGGCCTGGGCAATCCAGGCGAAAAGTATGAACATTCCCGCCACAACGTGGGCTTCGACGTGATCAGCATCATTGCGGCGAAGCTGAACACGCCCATCAAGAAGCTGAAATTTCAGGGCACCATCGGGGAAACCATTTACAAAGGAGAAAAGCTGGTGCTGATCAAGCCCCAGACCTTCATGAACCTGTCGGGCCTGACGGTGCAGGAAGCCCTGAGCTGGTACAAGCTGGAGCCCAAGGACATGCTGCTGCTGGTGGACGATATCGACCTGCCCTTGGGCCAGGTGCGCATCCGCGCCAAGGGCGGCCCCGGCACCCACAACGGACTGCGCCACATCGTCCAGTGCACCGGCTCCGGCGATTTTCCCCGGGTGCGGGTGGGCGTGGGCAGCCAGCCCCCGGGATGGGATCTGGCGGACTGGGTGCTCAGCAAATATCAGACGGAGGAGGAGCGGAAAATCGCCTTTGACGCCTACACCCTGGCCGCCGACGCGGCGCTGTGCTGGGCGGAAAACGGCATCGACGTGGCCATGAACCGCTTCAACAAACGCCATGCTGAATAACGTACTGGAATTTTTACTGGCCTCCCCTGACTTTCGGGAGGCTTTTGACGCGCCCCAAAACGGCGCCGCCGCCGTGTACGGCATGGCGGAAGGCCAGCGGCCCTTCTACGCGGCGCTTTTGCAGCGGGCGACGGGACGGCCCATTGTGTACCTTGCCCCCTCCGACTCCCTGGCCATGCGGGCGGCGGATGACCTTGCCGCCTGGCTGGACGGCGGGGCCGCCGTGCTGCCCGCCCCGGACATGCATTTCACCCGGGGCACCGCCAGCCGGGAAAACGCCTTCCAGCGCTTATCCATCCTGCAAAAAGCCCGGCGGGGGGAGCTGAAGGCGCTGTGCCTGTCCGCGGACGCGCTGATGGCCCGGATGATGCCGGTAAAGGATTACGAGCAATACGCCGTACAGCTCAAATCCGGGGATCATATAGAGCCCCGGAATCTGATCGCCCGGTTGGTGCAGATGGGCTACGAGCGGGTGGACATGGTAGAGGGCCGAGGCCAGTGCGCCTTGCGGGGCGACATCGTGGATGCCTTTTCCCCGGCGGAAACCGGGGCCACCCGCATCGAATTCTGGGACGACGAGGT
>CAMOUF010000045.1 GCA_946626395.1 uncultured Clostridia bacterium | reverse complement strand
TGCTGCTGGGCGTGGGCAGCGGGGTGATCAACGATATCTGCAAGGTGATCGGCAACGCCATGCACATCAAAAGCGCCATCGTGGGCACCGCCCCCTCCATGGACGGCTATGCCTCCAATTCCTCCGCCATGGAAATCAACCATGTGAAAATGACGCTTTTCAACCGGGCCCCCAAGGGCATCCTGCTGGACACGGAAATATTGAGCCAGGCCCCCATGCGCATGCTTTGGGCCGGGCTGGGCGATATGGTGGCCAAGTACATTGCCCTGTGCGAGTGGCGCATGAGCCACATCGTGACCGGTGAATATTACTGTGAGGACGTGGCCAGGCTCATGCGCGCGGCGCTGAAAAAGGTGGTGGACGCAGCCCCCGGCATTCCCGCCCGGGAGCCCGACGCCATCCAGGCCATTGCGGAGGGGCTGGTCATTTCCGGCATCGCCATGGCCTTCGCGGAAATTTCCCGCCCCGCCTCCGGCCTGGAGCATTACTTCTCCCATATGTGGGAAATGATGGCCCTGGAGCGCAGCCAGCCCTACGACCTCCACGGCATTCAGGTGGGCATCGGCACGGTGCTGACCATGAAGCTGTACCGCAGGCTTCGGAATGAAACCCCCAGCCGGGAGCGGGCGGCGGCCTATTGGAGCGCCATGACCAATGAAAAATGGGAAAACCAGATTCGCCGCATCTTTGGCAAGACCGCCCCGGAGATCATCCACATGGAGCAGAAGGGCCGCAAGAACGACCCCGCCGCTCACCAGGAGCGGCTGAACAAAATCATCGCCGGTTGGGACGGTATTCAATCCGCCATGGAGGAAGAGCTGCCCGACGAGCAGGCGCTTCGGAACCTGCTGGAGGGCATGGGCATGCCGGTCAAGCCCTCCCAGATCGGCATTTCGGTGGAGGATACGGTGAACGCCTTCATTGGGGCCCGGGACGCCCGGATGAAATACATGTCCTGCTCCCTGCTGTGGGATTTGGGCCTAACAGATGAATACGCCGATTATCTGCGCCAGGTGGCGGAAGAATAATATGGAAAGCCTCTCCCCCGGCCTGCCGGGCTGCAAAAAATGTCTGCTGCGGGAAGCGTTTCCGGCAGACTATGAAAAATATGTGGCGGGTTTGCTGACCAGGATCCCCCCAGGAGAAAAGGCCCCCGAGCCGCTGTACGCACAGCGGCTGGAAACATGCCGATCCTGCGGGCAGCTGAGCAGCGGCACCTGCATGGGCTGCGGCTGTCTGGTGGAACTCAAGGCCGCCTACAAAAAAGAAAAATGTCCTTACCGAAACTGGTAAGGGCATTCAGTCGTATCAAGAACACTTTAAATCACCAAGTGAGGAGTGAGGAGTGAGGAGTTAATAGTTTGCGCTTAAGCAATTTTCAACTCCTCATTCCTCATTCCTCACTCCTCACTGATTTAAAGTGCTTTTCAAATGATTGCGACTGAACAGATACGAATCGTTATCCTTTTTTCCTTCTTCCTCATCGGTCCAGCTTCCCTTGTTTTTGGCGTGTTTTTCCCGGTTCTTCACGCCGTGCTCCCATTGATGGCGGGCTTTGTGCTCCTTCCAGCCATGACTGCGGCGGGCACGGAAAAAAGGATAATCCCAATCCGCCAGCAGATTGGCAAATTCCACCTGAGCGCCCCGCGCCTTGCACAGGAGAGAGACATCGTCCGTGATCCATACGGGATCATTACCGGCGGAGCGGATGCAGCGCCCCACCTGCAAAGGATGGCGGCGGGTTGTTTCATGCTTTAAGCTGCTCATGCAGCATCCTCCTTCCCGTTCGTGGAAGCCTTCTTTCATCTGCCGCAATTGTACCATCTCCCCTATTTCAATATCACAACTGACAGTAGACAAATCCCCTTTCCTTTTCAGGGAAGAAGCAACGGGGGGTATTCCGTTAAATGAAAGAAGGGCTTTTCCAGGCGTGACAAGCGGAAAGCCCTGTGCTATAATGGAGAAGGAAATCGCGTATCCGGCGATGAACCGCGCGGGCCTCCCGCTCCGCTTTCTTTTCAGGAGGACGACTGTGAAGTATTTGCGCAGGCTGGTTTGGTATATCAGCTCCCGGCTGCTGATTCTGTGCTGTGTGCTGGGCCTGATGACCATGGCGTTTTATTTTTCCATGAACGCCACCAATATTTATATTATCTTAAAGGATGGCATGGCCAAGCGCGCCCAGGTGGTGATGATGGGGGCGGATGAAAACCTGACCGCTTACTTCTCCCCCACCTATCTGGAGCGGGACACCATGCTGGCGGAGGCCCGCAGCGGCCAGTCCGCTTATCAGAATTACTATAACATCACCGGCTTTGACCACCGCATCAACCTGGACTGGTTCTGGTGCTGGCCCTGGGAAAATACCGCCCGGGCCACCATCACCGAGCGCATTCCCGCCATCGACGGACGCCTGAAGGCATCCGCCCGGGAAGCCGCGGAGGCGGCGGGCTTCAGCCTCAGCGCCCCCAAATGGCAATCCACGCAATATAACGTGATCCTCAGCCGGGAAAGCGGCCAATGGCACATCCGCAGCCTGACGGTCGCTCAGGTGATTCCCGATGAGTGAAAGGACCGCCGTATCTATGCCTGAACTGTACCTGGCCCCCCTGGCGGGCATCACCGATCAGGTGTTCCGCCGCCTTTGCTTTGAGCAGGGCTGCGGCCGCGCCACCACGGAAATGGTCAGCGCCCAGGGCTACCTCACCGCTCCCGCCGACCGGAACGCCTATCGCTTTCTCCTGGCCCGGTATCCCGAGGAAGGGCCGCTGGCCGTGCAATTATTCGGCTCCGAACCGGAATATTTTGCCAAGGCCGCCGCAAAGCTGGAAGCAACAGGGGCCTTTCAGTCCATCGACGTGAATATGGGCTGCCCTGCCCAAAAGGTGGTAGGCGGCCAGGCGGGCAGCGCCCTGATGAAAAACCCGCCCCTGGCCTTTGAAATCGTGCGGCAGATGAAGCGCGCCGTGTCCCTGCCCGTGACGGTAAAAATGCGCATCGGCTGGGATCAAACGCATATCAACGCGGTGGACTTTGCCAAGGGCCTGGAGGACGCGGGCGCTGATTTGCTCACCGTGCACGGACGCACCCGCATGCAGCAGTATTCCGGCCAGGCGGATTGGGACACCATCGCCCGGATCAAGGAAGCCGTTTCCATTCCCGTGATCGCCAACGGCGATATCGTGGACGGCCCTTCCGCCCTGCGGGCCTTGAAAACCACGGGCTGCGACGGGCTGGCCATTGGCCGCGCTGCCCTGGGAAACCCCTGGATCTTCGCGGAAATCAAAGCTGCTCTGACAGGGCAGCCCTATACCCCGCCGCCCTTTTCCCAGGTCATTTCCACCGCCATGCGCCAGGCCCGGGAAATGGCCGCCTGGAAGGGCCAGCGCAGCGCCTTGCTGGAAATGCGCAAGCACTTCGCCTGGTACACCGCCGGTCGCCGCAATTCCGCCCAGGTGCGCACCAAAGTCAACCTGGCCACCAGCTTTGAGGAAGTGGAAGCGCTGCTGAACAGTCTGGCGTAGCCGGAGCGATAGCACCGCTGTTTCGGAATAATTCAGCCGGAGCAAGAACGCTTTAAATCAGTTAGGAGTGAGGAGTTAGGAGTGAGGAGTTAATAGTTTGTGCAATTTTCAACTCCTAACTCCTCATTCCTCACTCCTCACTTGGTGATTTAAAGTGTTCTTCAAAG
>CAMOUF010000044.1 GCA_946626395.1 uncultured Clostridia bacterium | reverse complement strand
ATGCTGGGTACGGTGCTGAACATCGCCCTGGATCCACTGCTGATTTCGGTGTTCAAAATGGGCGTCTCCGGCGCGGCCATCGCCACGGTGGCGGCCAACGCGGTCAGCCTGTGCTATTACGTTTACTTCCTGCGCACCAAGGGCAAGATTTATTCCGCGTCCCCCAAGGATCTTTCCTTTGAAAAGGCGGTGGTCTGGACGGTGATCAGCCTGGGCCTGCCCATGAGCTGCGCAACCGTGCTTGGCAGCGTATCCAGCACCGTCGCCAATAACCTGATGATGCAGTACGGTTCTATCGCAGTGGCCGGGCAGAGCGTGGCCGGGCGCATCGGACAGATGATCTCCATGACGGTCATGGGCGTTTGCATGGGCATGCAGCCCGCAATATCTTTTAATTACAGCGCCAAAAACCATAAACGGCTGACGGAAATCCTGATGAAAACCACGGGCCTGGCTGTGGTGGCCGGAACGGTGCTCTCCGCCCTGTGCTTGATTTTCCGGGATCAATTGCTGAATGCTTTCTTGGATAACCCGGACGTGTTGGAAATCGGCCGTGTCTGCCTGTTCGCCTCCATTGTCATCGGACCCTTCTTTGGCTTTTACCAAATCTGCACAACCTATCTGCAGGCCTCCGGCAAATCCAAAGAGGCCGTCATCGTGTCCTTGCTGGAAAAGGGCATCATCTATATTCCCATGCTCTTCCTGATGAGCTGGCTGTTCAACATGTACGGCATCATTTTCTCTGCCACGGTGACCACCGTTTTGTCCGCCGTGGCGGCGCTGTGGTTCTGCTATAAGGATTATCGGAAGGAACTGAAAGACGTAAAGGGATGGTAAGAAAGGGGAAATCACCATGAATGTACAGGAAATTTTGAAGCAAATGACCCTGGAAGAAAAGGCCGCCTTCTGCTCCGGCCATGATTTCTGGCATACGAAAGCAATTGACCATTTGGGCGTTCTCGCCGTCATGATGTGCGACGGCCCTCACGGCCTGCGCAAGCAGGAGGGCGAGGGCGATCACCTGGGCATCAACAAGAGCATCGAAACGGTATGCTATCCCACCGCTGCCGCCCTGGCCTCCTCCTTTGACCGGAACGTGATGAAACAGCTGGGCGAAGCGCTCGGGCAGGAATGCCAGGCTGAAAACGTGGCTATGCTGCTGGGGCCGGGGCTGAACATCAAGCGCAGTCCCCTGTGCGGCCGAAACTTTGAATATTTTTCCGAAGACCCCTATCTGGCGGGCGAAATGGGCGCGGCCTATGTCCAGGCGCTTCAAAGCAAGGGCATTGCCGCCTGCGCCAAGCATTTTGCCTGCAACAATCAGGAAACCCTGCGCATGAGCGGCTCCTCCAACCTGGACGAGCGCACGCTTCGGGAAATCTACCTGCCCGCCTTTGAATCGGTGGTCAAGAAGGGCAAGACTCGGAGCCTGATGTGCGCCTACAACGCCATCAACGGCACCTTCTGCTCCGAAAACAAAATGCTGCTCACCGATATCCTGCGTTCCGAGTGGCAATCCGACGCCTTCGTGGTCACCGATTGGGGCGCCATCAAGGATCAGGCCAAGGGCGTGGCCGCGGGCCTGGATTTGGAAATGCCAGGCGGCCCCAACGCCACCGGCGAGGAGATCGTGGAAGCGGTCAAGGCCGGAACGCTGGCCGAATCTGACTTGGACAAGGTGGTTCTCCGCCTGCTGCAATTCGTGAAGGACTGCGTGGAGCAGCGCAGGCCGAACGCGACCATCAACCGAAAGGAATGCCGGAAGCTTGCCAGGAAGTTGGCGGGCGAATGCGCCGTACTGATGAAGAACGAAGCCGATCTCCTGCCCCTGAAAGAGAATCAAAAGGTGGCGTTCATCGGCGAATTTGCCGACAAGCCCCGGTATCAGGGCGCGGGCTCCAGCCACATCAACGTGCCCCACGCCGTCAGCGCATTGGAAACGGCGGGTGACGCCGTACTGTATGCCCGGGGTTACGACGCCCACAGCGATACCACGGATGAGGCGATGCTGAAGGAAGCCGTCGAAACGGCAAAAAAGGCCGAAGTGGCCGTGATTTTTGCAGGGCTGCCCGACGCTTTTGAAACCGAAGGGGCGGATCGGGACCACATGCGCCTGCCGGACAATCAGAACGAACTGATCAAAGCTGTTTCGGAAGCCAACCCGAATACCGTGGTGGTGCTGCATGGCGGCTCCCCGGTGGAACTGCCCTGGCTGAATCACGCCCCCGCCGTGCTGTGTGTATACCTGGGCGGCGAACAGGTGGGCGCGGCCACGGTGGATCTGCTCTATGGCAAGGTGAACCCCAGCGGCCATCTGGCTGAAACCTGGCCCGTCCGCTTGCAGGATAATCCTTCCTACCTGAACTTCCCCGGTGAGGAAGGCGTCGTCACCTACGCCGAGGGCATCTTCGTGGGCTATCGGTATTACGATAAAAAGGAAATGCCCGTGAATTTCTGCTTCGGTCATGGGCTGAGCTACACGCAGTTTGAATACAGCAATTTGAAGCTGGACAAAGAAAGCCTGACTGATCAGGACACCCTGACCGTATCCGTGGATGTGAAGAATATCGGCTCAGTCGCCGGAAAGGCCGCCGTGCAGTTGTATGTGCGCGACAAGGAAAGCACCGTGCGCCGTCCTGTCCGGGAGCTGCGGGCCTTTGAAAAAATCGCTATGCAGCCCGGCGAAACCATAACCGTTACCTTCACGCTGGACAAGCGGGCCTTTGCCTATTGGGAGCCCAAATGTCATGATTTCTTCGTGGAGAGCGGAGAATTTGTGATCGAGATCGGCGAAAGCAGCCGGGACATCCGTATGGCGCAGCCTGTCCAGGTGGAAGGCACCACCGAATTGCCCTTCACGGTCACCGTGAGCACCACCATCGGTCAGCTTCTCAAGCACCCCAAGGGCAAGGAGATTATCGGGAACATGATGCGCCCCTCCGCCATGAGCCACGTGGACCAGACCGACACCATGGGCGAAGGCAGCGAGCGCATGATGCAGGGCATGATGATGGGCATTCAGCTGGGCGCATTGGTGAGTTATGGCCGCCTGACCCGCCAGCAGCTCAAAGACCTGATCGCCACCCTGAACGCATGAT
>CAMOUF010000043.1 GCA_946626395.1 uncultured Clostridia bacterium | reverse complement strand
CTTTAAAGAAGCAACGGTCAGCTGTCGCATGTCGTTTATAGTTCCTTTGATGTTAAATTTTCTATTATTTTTATATATCCGGGTTTTTCTCCCCGTCCTCCAGGGAAAAAAGCAGGCCGTTCAATTGCATGAGGTGCTGCTTTTCCTCCGATTCGATGGCCCGAAACATTTGGGCGGCGGGGCCGGAAACGCTTTTAGCAAATTCGCCGTAGCTGCGGATGGCGTCCTTTTCTTCCTCCGCCGCATAAGCGTACAGATTTTTCACAGAAGAAAAAGCGCCCTTGCGCTGCGCCTCCATCAGCCCGCCGGAAAACAGCACTCCCGCTGCCTGGGCGGAGAGCGCCTGCGCCCGCTCAAAGCCGGGCTCCTGAACGCCCATTTGGGAGAACTGGGCCAGGTGACGCCTTTCATCGGCCAGAATGGCGCGGATGGCCGCCTGGCAGGGACCATCCGCAAACATGACCAGGGCCCGCTCATACAGGCGAACGGCCCGCTTTTCCATTTCGCAGGCGATGTACAGGGCCTCCCCCGTATTGCGAACCTGCATGGATTTATTTCGCCTCAGCCAGGAATTCGTTCAGCTGATGCACCAATTCATCCACGTTGGTGCCGTGCACGGCGCAGGCATCCTCCAGGGATTCCATGATGGAATGGGGGCAGCCCAGGCAATGCATGCCGAACTCCATCAGGATGCGGGCGGTGCCGCGGTGAATGTTCAAAACTTCGCCAATGCTCATGCTCTTGTTCACAGTGGTTTCCATATAGATTGATCTCCTTTCGGGCATCTATTGCCATCCCCCATGATACCCTATTCCACCCGGATTGTCAATCCGATGTTTTTCAGCGGTCACTGGAAAAACGGCTCCGGAAGCGCTATTGACACGGGGAGAAAAGAGCTTATAATTGTACATGAATGGCGGATATCGTTTCGCAAAACGTATGTTCAATGGACCCATCCCGGCAGACGCGCGCAAAAGCGCCGGGGAGAGAGGAAAAGGAGAAAAAGCACATGTCAAATTCTTACGAAGAAGCGCTGCGCAGGGCGGCGGAAAAGTTCCGCGCCTCCGCGGAAAAAGCGGCCCAAGCGGGCATCATTCCCTATAAAAGCGAAAACGGTCAATGGGTGACGTCTCCCTACGACGGCAACAGCTGGTGGACGGGCGGCTTCTGGCCCGGGCTGATGTGGCTTTTGTACACGTACACCAAGGATGAGTTTTTCAAAGAAGAAGCTGTGCGGGTGGGGGAACTGCTGACGGCGGAATTCCGCTCCTTCCGATACCTGAACCATGACGTGGGCTTTATGTATCTGCTTTCCTGCGGCGCGGCCAGCAAGCTCACCCTGGCCGATCAAGCGGGCCAGGATACCCTGCACGCCGCCAGCCTGCTGATGGGCCGGCTGAACCCCGCGGGCTTTATCCGCGCCTGGAACGGAGACCATCAAAAGGGCTTTGCCATCATCGACTGCATGATGAACCTGAGCCTGCTGTTCCGCGCCTCCCGGATGACGGGGGACCCGCGCTTTGAAAAAGCCGCCCGCATCCACGCGGATACCACCCTGCGGGAATTCCTGCGGCCTGACGGCTCCGTAAGCCATATTATCGAATTTGACCCGGACACCGGGAAGCGGGTCAAAGAGCATCCCGGCCAGGGCTACTGCCTGGGCAGCCAGTGGAGCCGGGGTCAGGCCTGGGGCCTGTATGGGTTTACCCTGGCTTATCTCAATACCGAGGATGAACGGTATCTGGACGCCGCGAAAAAAATAGCAAACAACTTTATTGCCCATATCCGCCCCGACGGGCTCACCGACTGCGATTTCTGCCAGCCCGACACCGAGGAGCGCATCGACAACATTGCCGGGGCCATTGCCGCCTGCGGCCTGATGGAGCTGAAAAAAGCAACGGACGAGAAGCGATATCAGGACGCGGCCCTCCGGCTGGTGGACGGATTGCTTGAGCACTGCTGCGATTGGACGGACGCGCGTCTGGGCCTTTTGACCCATTGCACCGCCAGCTATCACGACGACGGGGCGGGACGGCATACCAATATCACCTACGGCGATTATTTCCTGGTGGAGGCGCTGAGCAAAATCGCAGGCACAGACCCCATGCTGTGGCTGTAAACAGCGGTTATTCCAGCTCAATCCTGACAGGCGAATCGATCGTCATGCCGGTGGGGGTGACCAGGCAGTCATAGGCCATCACCCGAACGCCGGCTTTTTTCGCGTGGACCAGCGCATCCGCGAAGGCGGGATGAGTTGCCCGGTTCGGCCCAAACAAATGCGGGCCCTTCATTTGGATCACGAACAGGAGATAGGCGGTGTACCCCTCCCCCACGCATTTTTCCAATTCATGAATATGCTTTACGCCCCGCTCCGTGGGCGCGTCGGGAAACAGCGCCGCGCCGTCCTGCTCCAGCGTCACGCCCTTGACCTCCACAAAGCCCTTTTCCTCTCCCCGCTCAAAATAAAAGTCCAGCCGGGAATCGCCGTAATTTTTTTCCGGCTTCAGCAGCGTCAGGCCCGTCAGCAGCCGGGGCAGGGCTTCCTCCGCCGCTCGGTTGGGGGCCTGGCTGTCCATGTTGATATACAGGTTCCCTTTCTTCACAGCCACCATGTCGTACCTGGTTTTCCGAAAGGGATTGCTTCCCGCGCTCAGGGTGACTATGGCGCCGGGTGTGAGCAGCTCCGCGCACCGCCCGGTATTTTTCACATGGCAGATTTCCTCCCCCGCCGCCGTTTCCACGTGGGCGATAAAGCGGTTGGGCCTGCTGATGAATTTTCCGGTGATCACCTGTTCATAAAGCTCCATGCCGTTGATCCTTTCCCGTTTCTGTTATGAAGAAAGGATTCTGCGTTTCTCTTTGGATTCCTTCCGCACTCCCGCCGATTCATCATTTTGACATGTTCCGTCAATCTTTTTTCCGTTTTTTGACTTCCATATGTAGTAGAAATGTAAACAATTTGATCAAGATATTGATTCTTTTGTTCATTTATTATATAATAGGTATGTCCTGAAATACAGAAGGAAGCAGGTGAACTGTAACAATGAAATTTTCCCAGAAAAGCGTTGCCCTGCTGCTGGCAATCGTTTTGCTGATCAGTATGATTCCCCAGGCGCTGGCCGCCTCTTATACCGGCACCATCAACGCCGACAAGGTGTTTTTCCGGCTTCGCCCCAACACCAGCTCCACATACTATTATCAGCTCAAGCAGGGCGCCAAGGTCACTGTCACCGGCACCAGCGGAGGCTTCTATAAGGTCACCGTGGGCAAGGATACGGGCTACGTGATGAAAAAGTATGTCACCCTGCCCTCCAGCGCCCTCAAGGCCCTGAACGGCACCACCAGCGCCGACGGCAGCACCAGCAAATACGCCTCCGTAAAATCCATCTCCAAGCTGGGCAACCCGCCGGATTACACCCAGAAGGGCTCCTCCGGCGACAGCGTGGAAAAGCTCCAGCAGGCGCTGAAGATCAAAGGCTTTTTCAGCGGCACTGTGGACGGGAAATACGGCGATCTGACCGTAGCCGCCGTGAAGGCGTACCAGAAGGCCAACGGCCTGAGCCAAACCGGCAAGGCCGACTATGCCACCATCCTGAAGCTGTTTGGCAAGGTGCTCTATACCACCGTGGCCAACGATCCCATGATGAAAGGAATCACCAAGATTTCCCAGATCACCGTGCCCGCCACCTCCCAGAAGGGCAACAGCGGCAAGAACGTGCTGGCGCTCCAGCAGGCGCTCAAGATCAAGGGCTTCTATAAGGCCCCCATCGACAGCAAATATGGCGACCAGACCGTGGCGGCCGTGAAGGCGTTCCAGAAATCCAAGGGCCTGGCCCAGGACGGCAAGGCCGGAAACGACACCATCAAGGCCCTGTTTGGCAAGAACGCTTCCAACTACACCTATGTGACCGAACGGCTGGATTGGTTCAGCAAGGGCGTGAATGTGTTCACCGGCACCTGCGTGTATACCATCAAGGATGTGAACACCGGCAAGACCTTCCAGGCCCGCCGCCGCTTCGGCTCCAACCACCTGGACAGCGAACCCCTGACCGCCTCCGATACCGCGGTGCTCAAATCCCTCTACGGCGGCAGCTGGAGCTGGAACCGCCGGGCTATCCTGGTGCTGTACAACGGCCATGTGTACGCCGCGTCCATGAACGGCATGCCCCACGGCACCTGGTCCATTACCAACAACAACTTTGACGGCCACTTCTGCATCCACTTCTACAAGAGCCGCACCCACGGCACCAATCGGGTGGACGAGGCCCATCAGAACTGCGTCGCCAGGGCCATGGGCGCTTCCTGGTAATTATCTCCGATCAATAAAGGCTGTAATCGGTGAGCGTTTCCGCTTCCGGTTACAGCCTTTTTGATTCTATACAAAATTTTGTGGGGATACCAAGCAATCCATGGTTCTTTCCTCCATAGAGCATTGGAAAATGAAGATCGGCGTTTATTTCATTCGTGGATTGCTTTCTCGGGGGGGGACGAAGCGCGGACAGCCGCCGGTGGCGGATGTCCTGTCCGCGCTGAGATCAGCCGAAAAGGAGCAAGCTCCGCATGAAGCGGAGTTGCGACTATTGAGGTTGCGGAACTGG
>CAMOUF010000042.1 GCA_946626395.1 uncultured Clostridia bacterium | reverse complement strand
TATGATCATCATGCTTGCGCTTTGTCCTGCTTTTTCTGCCCAGGCCGCCTCAGCGCCGACCCTCAGTCTGTGGAATGAATCAAGCGATGTGAATTATTATCTTGGCCTGACCTTTGACGCCTATGAGCCCGTTTACTCCGCCAACAATCTGTTCGGCGTGTTTGTGAACGATCCAGCCCCGTTGATTGCCGCCTATGGGGATTCCTTTCAATGGAGCGTAAAACAAATCAAGGGCGATCCGCTGATTTACCAATATTTCAGCAGCTCCTGGGAAAACGATACTCGGGGCTTCTTCGGGTACTTGGAAGAAATGCCTGAAAAAGCCATGACCGCCGTTTTTGAGATAACATGCACCTTGGGAAGCATGACGGACTCCACGACGGTCACGGCGCATTTTCTCAGTGTGCCCCTGCCAACGGGCGTGAACGGCGTGCCGGAGGAGATCGACGTTTATGTGGGGCAGCCCTTCAGCCTGACGGGCACCCAGATTCTGCCCCAGGGCTGGTCTTTGCCCGGGTATGCTGTCAACGAATTTTTTGAAGACGGTCACGATCTTCTCTCCAATTATGATTGGACCACAGACGGCCTGAACCTGACGCCGGTCCAGGCGGGAGATTATGATGCGGCCTATGTGGCTGGAATCGATACCATCATTATTGCAAAATATATAACCTTCCACGTGCACCCGTGGAATGACTGGGATATGATCCTTCCCAACGATCTGGTGACCATCGAGGATGAAGCCTTCCGGGGAGTAAACGCCAAAGCGGTCAAGATCCAAGGCAGCGTTACCGCCATTGGCGCCAATGCCTTTGCGGATTCCCAGGTGGATAAAATTTTTATTCCCGCGTCTGTCACCAGTATCGCTGCGGACGCCCTGCCCCTGGGAACGGTGATTTATACCCCGGCGGGAAGCTATGCGGAGCAGTGGGCGGCAAACAAGTATCAGGTGATTCATGCCCAGTGATACGGCTGTCAGAATCCACGCAGACGGTCGGGGTGCGGCACATCCGTGAGACACGCGCAAAACAGGAATCCGCATAGGGAGGAAACTTTGACTTGAAACAAGCCGCTCAAACGCTGATGCTTTCCATGATCCCCATCGCGCTGCTGTTGATCCTGATTCATTTTTTGGTGCAGCGCCACCTGAAAAAGGTCTGCACCAAAAGCGTTCAGGGCACCCTTGTGAGCGCGGAACGGATGTGGACAGGCAGCAGAGCGGAACCATACAGACTTGAATGCAGGTTTTATTATCGGGTGGATGGACAAATCTATCATGGAAGTCTGCGGGCTCCTTCCAGGCAGGTTCGGAGGCTGGACCAAATCCGGGAACCAACCCTTGAAGTGAATTATAATCCGAAGAAGCCATACCAATACTGGATCGATCCCTATGAAAAGAGCAGGATCGGCGGATAACAGAACCGGAAGGAACAAATGATCATATGAAGCAGGAGGGATTGGATCGATGAAACGAGTGATCTGGATCGTGCTGGACAGCGTGGGTGCCGGGTATCTGCCCGACGCGGCAGCCTTTGGCGACGAAGGCGCCAATACCATCGGCCACATTGCGGAGAAAATGAAATTACATATTCCCAACATGGTGTCCATGGGCCTGGGCAGCCTGCCGGGGCTGAACCTGACTCCGGCTTATGGGGCAGGGGCCTATGGCCGGGCTATGGAAAAATCCGCGGGCAAGGATACCACCACCGGCCACTGGGAAATGGCGGGGGTGACGGTGGAAAATCCCTTCCCGCTCTATCCCGACGGCTTCCCCAAAGAGGTGATGGACGCCTTTGAAGCGGCCATCGGCACCAAGACCCTGGGCAACAAGCCCGCCTCCGGTACCGTGATTCTGGATGAGCTGGGCGAAGAGCACATGAAAACCGGCTATCCCATCGTGTACACCTCCGGGGACAGCGTGTTCCAGATCGCCTGCCACGAGGATATTTATCCCATCGAAAAGCTGTATGAAATGTGCGAAATCGCCCGGAAGCAATTGCAGGGCAAGCACGGCGTGGGCCGGGTCATCGCCCGCCCCTTTGTGGGCACGGGCAAGGGCCATTTCCAGCGCACCGGACGGCGGCGGGATTTCTCCTTAAAGCCCATCGCGCCTACCGTGCTGGACGTGCTCAAGGAAGCGGGCTATGAAACCCTGGGCGTGGGCAAGATCGAGGATATATTTGCCCATCAGGGCTTGACCGGCAGCAACCACGCCGCCGGGAACCCCGCCTGCATCGACGCCACCATTGAATACATGAAACGGGATTTTGACGGACTGCTGTTTACCAACCTGGTGGATACCGACTCCATTTACGGCCACCGCCGGGACGTGGAGGGCTATGGCAAGGCCCTGGAATACTTTGACGAGCGGCTGCCGGAAATCCAGGCATTGATGGGGGAAAACGATCTTTTGATCATCACCGCCGATCATGGGTGCGATCCTACCTACAAAGGAACCGACCATACCCGGGAATACGTGCCGCTGCTTTTGTGGAAAAAGGGCATGGTGGGCCAGCATCCCATCGGCACCCGGGATACCTTCGCCGATACCGCCGCCACCGTCTGCGAATTCTTCGGCCTGGCGGAGCGGTTCGGGGCCACGTCGTATCTCAAGGAAATCGAAGCGGGATGCGAGGAAGAAATGCGCCGCATCCAGCGGGCAGCCGACGCCGTTGAAGCCCGGCTGGGCCGGGCGGAAATCGCCATCGTGCTGGGCAGCGGACTGGGCGATTACGGCAAGGATTTGACGGGCGTGCAGGAAATGCCTTACAGCGAAATTCCCGGCTTCCCCAAGGCGACCGTGCCGGGCCACGCCGGAAAATTCATCATGGCGAATGTGGCGGGCAAACGGGTGCTGCTCATGAGCGGGCGCTTCCACAGCTACGAGGGCCATCCCATGCAGGATGTGGTGCTGCCGGTGCGGGTGATGGCGCGGCTGGGCGTAAAAAAACTGATCCTGACCAACGCGGCGGGCGGCGTGAATGTGGACTTCCGCGCGGGCACGCTGATGCTGATTTCAGATTTTATTAACCTCACCGGAAAAAATCCGCTGATCGGCCCTAACCTGGACGCCTTTGGCCCCCGGTTCCCCGATATGACGGAAGCATACGACCGGTCCCTGCGGGAATTGACCATGCATGCCGCCCGGGAATTGGACATTGATTTGCGCCGTGGGGTGTACGCATGGATGAACGGACCCACCTACGAAACCCCCGCCGAGGTGCGCATGGCCCGCATTTTGGGCGCGGACGCGGTGGGTATGTCCACCGTGCCGGAAACCATCGCGGCGGTTCACGCGGGCATCAAGGTGGTTGGCATCAGCTGCATCACCAATATGGCTGCCGGGATCGAGCGCGGCGGCATCAACCATGAGGAGGTCATGGAAATGGGCCGTCAGATGCGCGGAGAATTTACCGTGCTGGTGACGAAGCTGGTGGAAAAGATGGATTGAGGGCGGAGCGCAGCGCCAGGCGCTGTTTCCTAAGGCCCTGGCGCTGCGCTTTGCAGCATGCTTTTTAGACAATGATTCTGAAAATGAACCTGTGAATTATCAAATTTTATACCTTTATTCTGTTTTTTCATTACAAATTTTGATAATTCCCTCCTGCTTTGGAACATTTTTCCATAACAGCACTTTACAAAATCAAGAAAATATTGTATGATATAGTCGGTTGGAAATCCCGGAACACCTTTTATACCAAGCGCGGAGGTGCGACCCGATGGAGAAGAACACGTATATCCCAGCCGAACGGCAAAAGAAAATGATGGAATACATTGAAGCCAACACCAGCGCGCAGATCCACGAGCTGGCGGAAAAGTTTCATGTATCGGAAGCCACGGTGCGCCGCGATCTGGACGATCTGGACCAGCAAGGCGCGCTTCGGCGTACCCATGGAGGAGCTATCAAGGTGGACAGAAGCACATCCTATGAATCTGTGTATTCTGAAAAAATCAGCCTGATGCTCGATGAAAAACATCGCATAGCGGATTTCGCCGCTCAGATGGTGCACTCCGGAGACACCGTGCTCATCGACTCCGGCACCACCACGTTTTTCATCGCCCAAGCCCTGGCTCATCATGAAAATCTCACCATCATTACCAACGACCTGTATATCGCCTATCAAACCCCCATCCATCCCTCCAGCACCCTGATCGTGACCGGCGGCACCCGCCGCCAGGGCAGGCAGGAATTGGTGGGCACCATCACGGAGAATTTCATTCGGGATTCTCATGTGGACGTGGCCTTCATCGGCGTGGATGGCATCGACCTGACGGGCGGCGCTACCAACGCCAACTTCGCGGAAGTGGGCGTGAAGCGCCTGATGCTCCAGGCGGCCAACCGCAGCGTGATCGCAGCCGATCACTCCAAATTTGGCCGGGTAGCTCTGGCGCGCATCTGCGATTTGAAGGAGGCTTCGCTCCTGGTAACGGACCGGGGCGTGGAACCTGAAATGATCAACCGCCTCAAAAAGCTGAATGTGCAAATCGAAACCGTGTAGGTTCCATGCACAAATAACAAACGCGAATCGGGCGCTGCTTGCCTGATCCGCGTTTTTTCATACTTCGTAATAATTTGGTTGTATCAAGAACGCTTTAAATCAGTTAGGAGTGAGGAGTTAGGAGTGAGGAGTTAATAGTTTGCGCTTCGCGCAATAACAATTTTCAACTCCTAACTCCTCATTCCTCACTCCTCACTTGGTGATTTAAAGT
>CAMOUF010000041.1 GCA_946626395.1 uncultured Clostridia bacterium | reverse complement strand
CGCCGTGTTGCTCTTGTCGCGTGACGAGGTCGAGGCCATGCTGCGCGATAACCGCCAGCTGCAGGCCCTCATGGCGGCCCCGCTGTGGCGCTACTTCGCCGAGCACCCACGTTGATTATTTAGAAGTTAGGAGTGAGGAGTTAGGAGTGAGGAGTTAGGAGTGAGGAGTTAATAGAATGCGCTGCATTCTCCTAATGCCTAATGCCTATTGCCTAATGCCTATTGCCTCCTGCCTTATCCCCGCGAAGGCGCGCAGCGCCAACTAATAACTCCTCACTCCTCACTCCTACCTTCTAACTGTTCTATGTGGTCGCGGTTTTTCCGAATTGCTCACAAGGGTAGGGGATTCACAAAAAAGTAAGGAATTATCAGGGTTTTTTGGAGAAAAACCGTTGACAATTCCTTGCTTTTTGTGTTAATATGTTATGGTTGTCAGCCTTATGCAGACAACGATGTGTTTTTTGTCGGCTTTCGGAGGGGATGAAGAATGCCCGAACGGCTGAAGAAACGCGCCATGCGCGTGGTGGGCGCCCGGCAGACGCTGCGGGCCCTGAGCGAGGGAAAGGCGGAAACGGTTTTCCTGGCCATGGACGCGGATCATCATCTCCGGCAGCAGGTGGAACAGGAGGCAGGCGCGCGGGGCGTGCCAGTGCGCTTTATGGCCACCATGGAGGAGCTGGCCCAGCTTTGCCGGGTGGACGTGCCCTCCGCGGCCGCCGCGGTCCGAAAGGATGTTCCGCCGGACGGCCGGGACGAAGGCTGACAAAGCCTGCCGCATTGATCCCCGGAACCGGTTTTGCCGGTTCCAGCCCAATCAAAGGAATCCCTCTGATTGGCCAACGCTTGACTATATACCTCCGAGGGTTGCGGGGGTGTTATAGGAGGAGACCGGAAAACGGCTCCGAAATATATAGGAGGTGCTTCCATGCCAACGATCAATCAGTTGATCCGCAAGGGAAGAGAAAAGGTTGTCAACAAGTCAACCGCGCCCATCCTGCAAGGATGCCCGCAGAAGCGCGGCGTGTGCCTGAGCGTGAAAACCACCACGCCCAAGAAGCCCAATTCCGCCCTTCGCAAAATCGCGAGAATCCGCCTGACCAATTCCATCGAAGGTACCTGCTACATTCCTGGCATCGGTCATAACCTGCAGGAGCACTCCGTCGTGCTGATTCGCGGCGGCCGTGTGCGCGATCTGCCTGGCGTACGTTACCACATCATCCGCGGCGCGCTGGATACCGCCGGCGTTGCCAAGCGCAACCAGGGCCGCTCGCTCTACGGCGCCAAGCGCCCCAAGAAATAAGAACCGTTCGCCATCATGAGAGGCCGCTGCCCCGGCGATGGAACAGGCAGGAACCGCCGGCCCACAGGAACAGGGGCCCGCAGGCCGCCTTGCCCGCCGCCGCGCACCGACAACCGGAACGGCATGATGCTGACATGCTGTGGTCGGCCCGATGGAATACGGCGAAGAAATCTGAGGAGGGAAATACATGCCCCGTCGTGGATTTATTCCCAAGCGCGAAGTGCTCCCCGATCCCGTTCATGGGACCGTTGTTGTCACCAAGCTCATTAACCAGATCATGCTCGACGGCAAGCGCGGCGTGGCCCAGCAGGTCTGCTACCAGGCTTTCGATATGATCAAGGAAAAGACCGGCAAAGAGGCCAACGAAGTGTTCCAGCAGGCGCTGAACAACGTGATGCCTCAGCTGGAAGTAAAGGCCCGCCGCGTGGGCGGCGCCACTTATCAGGTGCCTGTGGAAATCCGGCCCGAACGCCGCCAGACCCTGGCCCTGCGCTGGATCGTGGATTTCTCCCGCAAGCGCGGCGAAAAGACCATGGCTGAACGCCTGGCCAACGAGCTGATGGAAGCCGCCAACAACGGCGGCAACGCTGTCAAGCGCAAGGAAGAAATGCACCGTATGGCCGAAGCCAACAAGGCTTTCGCCCATTATCGCTGGTAAGCCCCCGGCGGCAGAAAGCCGCCTGAGGCAGTCAGCCTGAATATTTGCATCAGTTAACAGAATAGGAGAACTAAAAACCATGCCAAGGAGTCACCCACTGAACAAGGTCCGCAATATCGGCATCATGGCGCATATCGATGCAGGAAAAACCACCACCAGCGAACGCATCCTGTTTTACACGGGACGGACGCACCGGCTGGGCGAGGTGCACGAAGGCGCGGCCACAATGGACTGGATGGAGGAAGAGCAGGAGCGCGGTATTACCATCACCTCCGCCGCCACCACCTGTCAATGGAAGGGCTACAGGATCAACCTGATCGACACGCCCGGCCACGTGGACTTCACGGTAGAGGTTGAGCGTTCTCTGCGCGTGCTGGACGGCGCTGTGGCCGTCTTCTGCGCCAAAGGCGGCGTGGAGCCCCAGAGCGAAACCGTTTGGCGTCAGGCCAGCAAATACCATGTTCCCCGCATCGCTTACGTCAACAAAATGGACATTACCGGCGCGGACTTCCATCGCGTGGTGGATATGATGCGCACCCGCCTGGGCACCAAAGCCGTGCCCATCCAGCTGCCCATCGGCAAGGAAAACACCTTCCGGGGCATTATCGACCTGGTGAAGATGAAGGCGGAAGTCTATTACGACGACGAAGGCAAGGATATCCGCGAGGAAGAAATTCCCGCCGAGCTCCTGGACGAAGCCAAGTCCCTGCGCGAGGAAATGGTGGAAGCCGCTGCGGAGCAGAACGACGAGCTCATGGAGAAATTCCTGGGCGGCGAAGAGCTCACCAATGAAGAAATCATGGAAGCTCTGCGCGTCGGCTGCCTCAGCTGTTCCCTGACCCCGGTGCTGTGCGGCACCTCGTACCGCAACAAGGGCGTGCAGCCCCTGCTGGACGCCATCCTGGCGTATCTGCCTTCTCCCTTGGACGTGCCCCCTGTGCACGGCTTTGTCAAGGATGGGGAAGAGGAAGCGGTCCGCAAGGCGGACGACGCTGAGCCCTTCTCCGCGCTGGCATTTAAGATCGCCGCCGACCCCTTCGTGGGCAAGCTGGCCTTCTTCCGGGTTTACTCCGGCACCATCAGCAGCGGCAGCTACGTCTATAACTCCACCAAGAAAAAGCGGGAACGCTTCAGCCGCATCGTGATGATGCACGCCAACCACCGCGAAGACGTGGAAACCGTCTATTCCGGCGAAATCGCCGCGGCCGTGGGCCTCAAGGACACCACCACCGGCGATACCCTGTGCGACGAGAGCCATCCCATCGTGCTGGAATCCATGGAATTCCCGGACCCCGTGATCCAGGTGGCCATCGAGCCCAAGACCAAGGCAGGCCAGGAAAAGATGTCCATCGCCCTGCAGCGTCTGGCTGAAGAAGACCCCACCTTCAAGACCTACACCGATCAGCAGACCGGGCAGACCATCATCGCCGGTATGGGCGAGCTTCACCTGGAAATCATCGTGGACCGTATGCTCCGCGAATTCAAGGTGGAAGCCGTGGTGGGCAAGCCCCAGGTGGCTTATAAGGAAACCATTTCCAAGAAGGTCACCGCCGAGGGCCGCTTCGTCCGTCAGACCGGCGGCCACGGCCAGTACGGCCACTGCGTGATCGAGATGGAGCCCCAGGAACCGGGCG